>JBDSRU010000351.1:0-3652 GCA_039929145.1 Thermoanaerobaculia bacterium | reverse complement strand
GAGAGATGCTATTGGAAGTGGAAGCCGCGTGACCGCGTTCTGGATGTCCAGCCTCGGAGTCGCGATGCTGGCGCTTTTCGCCTGTCGCAAGTGGCCTCGGTTCGCTCTCGCCATCCTGCCGCTGTCCGTTGCCTTTCCCTGGGCGCTCGCGTCCTCGGAGGGTCCGCAGGGATCCCGATTTCCGTCCGTCCAGGTGGAACACGTTCTCGCCGCGTGTGCGCTGGTCCTGATTGCGAATCTCGTCGGCATGCAAATGGGCGGCTTCAGGTTTGTCTTCTTCACACGCTTTCCGGGTCGGGGAGATTCGTCGAAGAAAGGGACTGGCGACAGCGGCTCCTGATCTCCCCCGGGCCAGTCGCCAGCCATTGGACAGCCGGTCGCCAGCCTGCGCGATGAGGGCGCACATCCTTCTTGGAGGAGCGCCGGGGCCTGACGGGTTGGAAGACGGCGCGGAGCCTTTCGTAGTTGCGCTTCCCGGGCGCCGATCGCCACCACGCGGCCGAGAATCGCGCAGAGCCAGAACGCGATCGCTTTGCTAAGGTCGTCGTCATGTTCGAGGGTCCCTCCGGGCCGACACGTGAAGGACTCGATTCCTTTTATCGCGCGGAGTCGGGCCGGATCCTCGCCACGCTGATCCGGCTGCTCGGTGACTTCGATCTGGCCGAGGAGGCGATGCACGAAGCCTTTGCCGCTGCCCTGATCGCCTGGCCGCGGACGGGAGTCCCCGCCAACCCGCGTCCCTGGTTGATTTCGACGGCCCGCTTCAAGGCGATCGATGCTTTGCGTCGAAGAGCGAGATTCGATGCGTCTCAGGACGACCTCGTGCAGTATCTCGAATCGCAATCGAGCTCGGCGGAAGGTTCCGAAGAAAGGGACAGCCTCGAGGACGATCGGCTGCGCCTGATCTTTACCTGCTGTCATCCAGCGCTGGCGCCGGAAGCGCGGGTTGCGCTCACCCTGCGCGAGGTCTGCGGGTTGACGACGGAGGAGATCGCAAAGGCCTTCCTGATCGCTCCGCGCACTCTGGCGCAGCGCATCGTGCGCGCCAAGGCGACGATCCGCGAGAGCCGAATACCGTACGAGGTGCCGACGCCGCAGGAGTTGCCGGAGCGGCTGGGGGCGGTGCTGCAGGTCATCTATCTAGTCTTCAACGAGGGCTATTCGGCGGCGACAGGGGCGGAGGTGACGCGGGGCGAGCTCACCGGCGAGGCGATTCGACTGGGCCGGTTGCTGACCGAGCTTCAGCCAGAGCCGGAGGTCGTTGGACTGCTTTCCCTGATGCTGTTGCAGGAATCCCGGCGCGCCGCGAGAACCTCTCCGACCGGAGAGCTGATCCTGCTCGAGAACCAGGATCGCTCGCTCTGGAATCGGGAGCAGATCGCCGAGGGAGTGGCGTTGCTGGAGAAGGCCCTGGAGTCCGGTTCCTTCGGCTCCTACACCTTCCAGGCTGCGATTGCGGCCGTCCATGCGGAGGCGGAATCGGTCGCCTCGACCGACTGGCGGCAGATCGTTGCGCTTTACGACCGATTGACCCAGATTCAGCCTTCGCCCGTCGTGCAGCTCAATCGCGCCGTGGCCATCGCCATGCGCGATGGTCCGGAGTCGGGTCTGGCGGAGATCGACGCGGTGCTGGAACAGGGCGCATTGGCCGACTATTACCTGGCGCACTCAGCCCGTGCCGACATGTACCGAAGGCTCGGCAGGACGGATGAGGCCCGGTCGGCTTATGAGAGGGCGCTGGCGCTGACCCAGCAGGAGCCGGAGCGACAATTCCTGCGGGAGCGGATCCGGCAGCTGAAATGAATTCCCGGATCGCTGTCGATTTTCCGTCTTCCCGACGACTACAGGGCAGAGGAACGATGAGCAAGGGCTCCTGAGTGAACAGGAAGCGAGCCGTCGAAAACAGGCCTCGCGATGCAAGCTACAGAAACCAAGGAGAAACGTCATGCCCCAGTATCTGATCGCGAATTACCTCCCCGACAACTTCGACCCGTCGACCGTGACCGAAGCGATGATCGAGGAGATCCACGCGCTCAACCGCGAAATGATCGCTTCCGGGGCCAGGAAGTTCGCCTGCGGAATTTCCCCGGCCAGCCAGGCCAAGACGGTGCGGAAGCAACCCAATGGCACGGTGCTCGTCACCGATGGGCCCTACATCGAGACCAAGGAGCACATGGGCGGTTTCTGGATTCTCGAAGCCGCCGACTTGGACGAGGCCCTCACGTGGGCGCGTCGGGCCGCTATCACCTGCGATGCGGTGGGCGAGGTGCGCGAGCTGCTGTTCTTCCCGGCGCCGGAGGAGGGTACGGAATAGCCTGACCCGACTCGGTTCCCGACCCTCCAAGATCTCGAAGATGGATTGAACGGGCCAGGGTGAAGTGCCGCTGCTGGCGGCCTCCCGCCTCCCACCCGAAAAAGAGAGGAGTCGATCCTTGAAATACCTCTGCTTTGGCTATTACGACAAAGGCAAGTTCGATGGCATGACGGAGATCGAGCGCAACGCCATGTTCGATACCTGCTTCGAGTACGACGACCATCTTCGCGCCAGTGGAAACTGGGCCGGTGGAGAAGCGCTTCAGGGGCCGGAGACCGCCCTCACCCTGTATTGGAAGAACGGCAAGGTGGCGACGACCGACGGCCCCTATGCCGAGACCAAGGAACATCTCGGGGGCATTCTCGTCCTCGAGGCGAGGGACATGAATCATGCCGTGCAACTCATCGGCCAGCATCCGGCGCTGACGTACGGCAACAGCTTCGAGATTCGTCCGGTGGCGGACATCGGCGCACTCGCGAGTGCGAGCGAGCTGCGGCGGCGATGGGACAACTCCTGATGAGGACGCTCATGAAAACGAAGGAAGGAACGACCTGGACGCTGGCGCCAGTGCTGGCCCTCAGCCTCGGCTTCCTCGCGCCGCATGCCGGTGCAGAGTCGGATCCCTATCCGAAGATGGCGCCGGTCGAGCAGTACAGGATGGAACAGAAAGCCGAGATTCGATTGGCGCGGAGTGCGGCCCCCGCTTCCGTCTCCGGCGATGCGACGATCCTGATTCTGGGCCAGCAGGGCTACGAGACAGCCGTTGAAGGGAAGAGCGGGTTTGTCTGCTGGGTGGCAAGAGGTTGGATGGCGGCGTTCGACTGGCGCGAATTCTGGAGCCCGAAGGTGCGAGCCGCCGACTGCATGAACCCACAGGCCGCACGATCGATGGTGCCGGTCATCCTGCTGCGCAGCAAGCTGCTCATGGCCGGCCGTTCCAAGGCGGAAGTACTGTCGGCGATCCAGGCGGCCTATCAGAGCGGACAAGTGCCGAAACTCGAGGCCGGTGCGCTGGAATACATGATGTCGAAATCCGCCTACCTGACCGACGAAGGCGACCACAACATGCCCCATCTGATGTTCCTGACTGCCGGCGTGGACGCCAAGGATTGGGGCTCTGACCTGGCCGGCTCGCCGGTCATGGCGGCTCCCTATTGGTTCTTCTCGCCGCAGGAGCCCGCGCAACTGAAAGGGCTGCCACCGATGATCGTGTTCCTGGTCGGGGTGGCGAACTGGTCCGACGGAACGCCTGCGGACATGCATGGGGATTGATTCGGGCGAATCGAACAGCAGCTCCGGCCGCACAACAGGGAGGCTTCAACGAGAACACTCAAGCTC
>JBDSRU010000350.1:0-2638 GCA_039929145.1 Thermoanaerobaculia bacterium | reverse complement strand
CGGCAGCTTGAGCGCCTTGCCGAGCGCTTTCGCTTCGCGCGCCAGCGCCTCGGGCAGCGTGCCCTGCTCGCCGGTCACTCCGGTGCGCGAAACGTAGTAGACGAAGCCGCTCCCCAGCCGCGCGACGGCCCGCACGCGGTCGCGGGTGGAGGTCGGCGCGAGGAGGAAGATGGCGTCGAGTCCGTGAGCGCGCAGCGCGTCCAGATACTCGCCCTCGGCCTCTTCGGGCGGCAGGTCGACGCACAGCACACCGTCGACGCCGGACGCGGCGGCATGTTCGGCGAAGCGCGCGATGCCGTAGGCGTGGATCGGATTGAAGTAGGTGAACAGGACGACCGGAATTCCGAGGCGCGGCTGGAGCCGCGCCACCAGGGCGAGGATTCCGACCAGCGTCGTGCCCGAAGCGAGGGCGCGCGCCGCCGCGGCCTGATTCACCGGTCCGTCGGCGATCGGGTCGCTGAACGGGACGCCAAGCTCGAGAATGTCGGCGCCCGCCGCCGCCAGGGCGACCGCGAGACGCTCGGTCGTCGCAAGATCAGGATCCCCGGCGGTGATGTACGGAATGAATGCCGCCCGGCCTTCGCCGCGGGCGCGCGTGAATGCCTGCGCAAGAGTCATCGCGCCCTCCGTCCGGCTTTCGCCGGGGTCGCCGGGGTAGCCGGTGATTTTGCGGATCCGGCGGCTTTCGCGGCCTCCGCGGCGTCCGCTGCCTTCGATGAATGCGCAGCGTCCCAGGCGATCACCGACTCGAGATCCTTGTCCCCTCGTCCCGAGAGGTTGACCAGGAGAACATGCCGGCGCGAGAGCGCCGGCGCGCGCTTGATCGCCTCGGCGACGGCATGGGCGCTTTCGAGCGCCGGCAGAATCCCTTCCGTTCTGGCAAGGCGATGAAAGGCCGAGATCGCTTCGACGTCGGTCGCCGTGGTGTATTCGACCCGCCCCAACTGGCGCAGCAGCGCATGCTCGGGTCCGACAGCCGGATAGTCGAGCCCCGCCGAGACCGAGTGCGTTGTCGCCACCTGGCCGTCGGCGTCCTGCAGGACCATCGTGCGCGTGCCGTGCAGCACGCCGAGTGAGCCGCCGTCGCGGGCGAATCGCGCCGCGTGCTCCCCCAGTCCGGTGCCGCGCCCGCCCGCCTCGACGCCGATGAGCCGCACCGTCGGGTCGTCGAGAAAGGCCGAGAAGAGACCGATGGCGTTGGAGCCGCCGCCGACGCAGGCGATCGCAGCGTCAGGGCCCTTGCGCCCCGTGCGGCGGAAGATCTGGCGCTTCGCCTCCTCGCCGATCACGCGATGGAAGTCGCGCACCATGCGCGGAAACGGATCGGGCCCCAGCACCGAGCCGAGAATGTAGTGCGTCGTGCGCACGTTCGTCACCCAGTCGCGCATCGCTTCGTTGATCGCGTCCTTGAGCGTCTTCGAGCCCGAAGTGACCGGCACGACCTCGGTGCCGAGGAGGCGCATCCGCTCGACGTTCGGGCGCTGCCGGCGCATATCCTCCTCGCCCATGTAGACGACGCAATCGAGCCCCAGGAGCGCCGCCGCGGTCGCCGTCGCGACGCCATGCTGCCCGGCGCCGGTTTCGGCGATAACCCGCTTCTTCTTCATCGCCCGCGCGAGCAGCGCCTGGCCCAGAGCGTTGTTGATCTTGTGCGCGCCGGTATGGAGCAGGTCCTCGCGCTTGAGGAAGATCCGCGCTCCTCCGAGCTCGCGCGACAGGCGATCGGCGAAAGTGAGCGGTGTCGGGCGCCCGACGTAGTTGTGCAGCAGCTCGTCGAGCTCGTCGCGGAATCGCCGGTCGCGCGACAGCCGGTCGTAGGCACGCGCCAGCTCCTCGAGTGGCGCCATCAAAGTCTCCGGCGCGAACCGACCGCCGAACGGGCCGAATCGGCCGTGCTTGTCGGGTCCTGTCGACATCTTCTTCCTAGCTCCAGCCACGTTTCAGCTCCTCGAACAGCATCTTGAGTCTCCGCGGATCCTTGACTCCCGGGCTCGACTCCACGCCCGAATTGACATCGACACCATCGGCGGCGCTCTCGGTGAGCGCCCGCCGCACATTCTCCGGCGAGATTCCGCCGGCGATGATCATCGGCTTGGGCGAGCGCACCTCGCGTAAGCCCCGCCAGTCCCAGGTGATGCCGGTACCGCCGAAGAGCTTGGCGCTCGGCGTATCGACGAGGAACCCCCAGACATGGGGGTGGCGTGCGATCTGCACCGGCGTCACCGGCAGGCTACGAAAGACCTTGATCGCCCGCCTGCCGAGCACGGCCACCTCGTCCGGCCACTCGTCGCCGTGGAGTTGCGCGAAGTCGAGCCCGATGGTGTCCATGATCGCCATCAACTCGCGCGGCGGCGTGTTGACGAACACCCCCACCGTGCGCACCTGGCCGCGCACCGCGTCGGCGATCTCGCGCGCCTTGCCGAGCGAGAGCGAGCGCGGGCTCTTGGGAAACAGGTTGAGACCGATGAAGTCGGCGCCCAGCGCCGCCGCCATCATCGCGTCCTGGACGCGGGTCAGGCCACAGATCTTGACCAGCGGTCTCATCCGAACAGCTCCGCCAGCTTCGTCGCTGGATCTTCGCAGAGGATCAGGCTCTCGCCGACCAGAAATGCTTCGAAACCGGCGGCCTGCAGCCGGG
>JBDSRU010000349.1:0-4712 GCA_039929145.1 Thermoanaerobaculia bacterium | reverse complement strand
TCGGTCAAGGCGCCCGTCAGCGGGAGATGAGAGCCTCCGGGTTGTCGCGGCACGCGCCGCGGCTCGACCCCAGAAGCCCGATCTCCCCATTGCGGAGGAACTTCATGTTGCGCGCCGGTTTGCCGTTTCGCCTGCCACTCTTCCTGCTGCTCGCCTTCGCGACGGCAGCTCTCCATGCCACCGCCAGCGATTCTGCGCCGGCCACGATCCGCGGCACCGTCGAGGACTCGACCGGCGCACCCCTCGCGGCCGCGCGCCTGAGCGCTGCAGCCGTGGACCGGCCCGGCGAGCTGGTCGCGACCTCGACCTCCGATCCGGACGGTCGATACCTTCTCGAGCTTCCGGCGGGTAGCTTCGTCATCCGCACTGAGGTCCAGGGATTCGCGGACATCGTGCAGCGCGTCGAGGTCCTGCCCGGCGGCGGCGTGAGTCTCAACTTCGTCCTCCAGGTCGCAACGGTGCAGGAGACGATCACGGTCAGCGGACCCCAGGTCTACGTCGCGCCGCCCGTGGTGAGCGGCACCTTGACGCCGACCCTGCTCAGGGACGTGCCGCAGTCGGTCACCGTCGTCACCCGCGAGCTCATGCAGGACCAGCTCATGACGTCCATCGGAGACGTCGTGCGCTACGTGCCCGGGATCCAGCTGCACCAGGGCGAGAACAACCGCGACCAGGTGATCATCCGCGGCAACAGCTCGTCGGCGGACTTCTTCCTCGATGGCCTCCGCGACGATGTGCAGTACTACCGCGATCTCTACAACCTGGAGCGCGTCGAGGCTCTCAAGGGGCCGAATGCGCTGCTCTTCGGCCGCGGCGGTGGCGGCGGCGTGATCAACCGGGTGAGCAAGGAGGCCGATTTCGACGCCGTGCGCGCCTTCGCCCTGCAGGGCGGCTCCTACGGCAACCTGCGCGCCACGGCCGATTTCGGGCAGGCGCTCGGCGAGAGCGTGGCACTGCGGCTCAACGGCATGTACGAGGAGGCGGACAGCTTCCGCGACGGCGTCGATCTCGAGCGGACCGGCGTCGCGCCCAGCCTGACCTGGAGGGCCAGCGAAGCGACCAAGGTCACCTTCGGCTACGAGCACTTCCGGGACGATCGCGTCGCCGACCGCGGCATCACCTCTTACCGCGGAAAGCCCGCCGATGTTCCCATCGAGACCTTTTACGGCAACCCGGACGACAGCTACGTCCGCGCCCGCGCCGACCTCGCTTCGGCCGCCGTCGAACACCGCGCGGGTGACTTCGTCCTGCGCAACCGGACGCTCTTCGGCGACTACGACCGCGGCTATCAGAACTATGTTCCGGGCGCCGTCTCGCCCGACAAATCCAGGGTGACGCTGACCGCCTACAACAACGCGACGCAACGGCGGAACCTCTTCAACCAGACCGATGCCATCTACACGGGAGCGATCGGGCCGTTGCGCCACACCCTGCTCGTGGGCGCGGAGCTCGGCCAGCAGCGGAGCGACAACTTCCGCAACACCGGCTACTTCGGCAACGCCACGACAACGCTTCTGGTGCCCTACTCGCGGCCGACGATCGACTCGCCCGTCACCTTCCGGCAGAGCGCCACCGACGCCGACAATCGAGTCGAGACGCGGGTCGGCGCAATCTACGCCCAGGACCAGGTCGAGCTCGCGGCGCGGTTGCAGCTTCTTGTCGGAGTCCGCCTCGACCGGTTCGAGATGAACTACCACGACAACCGCACGGGCAGGGAGCTCGAGCGCATCGACAATCTGACTTCGCCGCGGCTGGGGCTCGTCTTCAAGCCGGCCACCGAGGTTTCGCTCTACGGCAGCTACACGACCTCGTTCCTGCCGAGCTCCGGCGACCAGTTTTCCTCTCTCACCGTGATCACCGAGCAGATGGAGCCAGAGCGCTTCGACAACTACGAGCTCGGCGCCAAGTGGAACCCGTCCGAGAGCCTCTTTCTCACCGCCGCGCTCTACCGCCTCGATCGCACCCACACGCGCGCCACCGACCCCAACGATCCGACGCGAATCCTCCAGACCGGCAGCCAGCGGACCGAAGGCTTCGAGCTCGGCGCGAACGGCCGCCTCACGCCGCGATGGAGCGTCGCCGGCGGCTATTCCTATCAGGACGCCTACGTCACCAGCGCCACGGCCGCGGCGCGTGCCGGGGCAACCGTCGCGCAGGTGCCGCGGCACACCGCTTCGCTCTGGAACGACCTCCACCTTCGCCCCGAATGGGGTGTGGCGCTCGGCGTCATCTACCGCTCCGGGATGTTCGCCACGATCGACAACTCGGTGACCCTCCCGGGCTTCACCCGCCTCGACCTCGGCGCCTACTATTCGATCCGGCCGGGCCTCCGGCTGCAGATCAACGTCGAGAATCTGCTCGACGCCGGCTACTGGGCCAGCGCCGACAGCAACACCAACCTCTCGCCCGGATCGCCGCGCGCCGTCCGCGTGGCGATAACGGCGAAGCTCTAGTCCGACCTTCTCACCAGGTTTGGCCGCGCGGCGCCTTGACGCCGGGTTTGGCCACCGCGAGCCAAGAGCCTGTATTCTCGACCCGCGCGGCAGGACCGAATGCGCGGGCCGCCGCTCCAACCAGGAAAAGGAGATCTCCATGATTTGCAAAGCATCCCTTCTCGGAATTTCGCTGCTTCTCGCCGGCACCGTGGTCGCTTCGGCGCAGGACAAGCGGCCGCTTTCTCCCGCCGGTACCGCGGGCACGCTGGTCGGCGGTGTCTGGGCCGCGCCCGACAAGGACGGCGAGCGCGCCTACTCGGGCGGCAAGTGGATCGAAGTGACCTACAGCCGTCCGATGCTGCGCGGCCGCATGGAGATCTTCGGCAAGGGCGCCGACTACGGCAAGGCCGTCAACGGCGGCGCCCCGGTCTGGCGCGCGGGCGCGAACCAGACCACGAAGCTCTCGAGCGAGGTGGCTCTGACGATCGGCGGCAAGCGGATCGAGGCCGGCACCTACGACCTGTTCGTCGAGCTCAAGGAGGGCGCCTGGACGCTCATCCTCTCGACGCAACCGACCCAGGACCAGTACGACCCCAAGGACAAGGCGAAGATCTGGGGCTCCTACGGCTACGACGCGAAGTTCGACGTCGTGCGCGTACCGATGATGATGCTGACGCCCGCGGTCTCGATCGAACAGTTCACGATCGCCTTCGCCGACATGACCGATGCAGGTGGCAAGCTCGCCCTGGCCTGGGAGAAAACGGCCGCGTTCGTTCCCTTCACGGTCGCGAAGTAGTCCGTTCGCGCGGGCTGAGGACCGCGAGCCCCGGCAGGCACCGATTTTCCCCGCGAGCGCCTTCATGTAGAACCTGCGAGGAGATGGGTGCCTGTCGTGCGTTTCAGAACGACCCCGTCATCAGAAGCCGGGTCGCCACGCCGCAGAAGGCCGGGCTAGTGCTCGAACGAGGCCGGCTTCACCGCGGGGACCGTTCCTGGCAGCTTCTTCGCTCCCCAGATGAGCAGCCAGAAGATGATCGGCACTTCCGCCATGACCAGGAGGCCGGTGACCTTCGACACCGCGGCCATGTACTGCGGCGCGATCAGCGTGAAGAAGGCGTCGGTGACGTAGGCGGCACCGGCGACCCACAGGAGGTATCCCAGAAACTTCGGAATGAAGCGCGACCGGATCGCCAGCAGCCCGAACGGGAAGAGCCAGAGTCCCCAGAAGATCGAAGCCACCGCAATTCCCTGGCTGTGCAGGCGCACGAAGAGGTAGGCCAGCGCGTCGCGTTGTGGCCGCTCGAAGACCGTCAGGAAATCGGCCCCGCTCACCAGGATGAGCGCGGCGATCTCGTTGAGCACGTTCACGAAGACGATCGGCACCGAAACCAGGGCGCCGAGGATCACCACCTGCTTCGAGAGGTATTCATCGACCTGAACAAACAGGCGATAGAGCGCCAGCACCAGGAAGATCACGATCGCCTGATGGACGAGCTCGCTCGCCATGCCGGCGCGCAGAAGCCAGCCAGAGGCACGGATGTTGTCGGCCGTCGCCGACGCGTTCCCCGATACGAACAGCCGGCCGGGGACGATCACGAGACCGAGCGGCGCGCTCACGGCCAGAAGGAAGTACAGGAGCCCGGCGCGGCGCGCCAATTGCTTCGTCGTCTTCACGATGCTTCCTTCCGCGACCTGGATCGGCCTGTGGTGACGGCGGCTTCGGCACCGCCATGTTCGGGTCTCACAGACTCTACGCCCCGGGTGTCGTGTTGTTACACGCGAAGCTCGATCGATCGCTCGTCTTCGGATAGCCTCCGACGGCGATGCTCGTCGACAAGCCGGAAACGACTCCAGAATGGGATGCCATCATCGTCGGCGGCGGACCGGGCGGCCTTTCCGCGGCACTCTGGCTCGGCCGCTGCCGGCGCCGCCTTCTTCTCGTCGATGCCGGTGGAGGGCGCAACGCCGTTGCCCACGGTATCCACGGCCTGCTCACCCGCGACGGCCTGACTCCGGAGGAGCTTCGGCGCCTGGGCCGGCAAGAGCTCGAGCCCTATGGCGTCGAGTACCGCAGCTCGACCGTGACCGCCGCGAGGCGCTCGACACGCGGCTTCGAAGTGACGCTCGAGACCGGCGAGCTGCTGGCGAGCCGCGCCCTGGTTCTGGCCACCGGGGTCCGTGACCGACTGCCCCGGATCGATGGCTTCGAGGCGTTCTATGGCGCGACGGTCCATCACTGCCCCTATTGCGACGGCTGGGAGCATCGCGATCAGAAGC
>JBDSRU010000348.1:0-3311 GCA_039929145.1 Thermoanaerobaculia bacterium | reverse complement strand
GAGCGTTGCGCATCGGCTGGCACTTCTTACCTGCACTTCTCCACTTCTTGACCGACCGTCTCCCGGCGCCTTCCTGGCGCAGCTAGCGCTCGGCGCGCGAAGCGCGCCATGGGTTGACTCCGGGGATCGTCGCGGCCATGGATGCCTGAGCGGCCTCGATGTCATGAGCAGCCTGCGCGCGGAGCCAGTATCCAGGTAAAAGGTCGAAGAATCGGCACAGGCGCAGATCCGTATCGGTCGTCACGACCCGGCGGCCGGCGACGATCTCGCCGATCCGCTGCGCAGGCACACCGATCTCCTTGGCGAGCCGGTACTGACTGATTCCCATCGGCGTCAGGAACTCTTCTCTGAGGAGTTCTCCCGGGGTGACCGGAGGGAGGAGAGGGAGGAGAGGGAGGGGAGCGAGCTTCTTCATTCGTTCACCGCGAGACCGCGGGAGCTTCCGGGTCATCGAGCCGTAGCATTTTCAGCAAAGGGGTCGACGATCTCGACCCCGGTCGGTTCGAAATCGCGGCGATTCCGCGTCACGACGGTGAGCCTGTGGGTGAGCGCCGTCGCCGCGATCAGGCTGTCCTTGATCGGCATCGACCGTCCGGCGGAGCGCAGCTTGGCGAGGAGCTCCGCCCAGCGCAATCCGCAGTCGGCATCGAACAGCAGGCACTGGACGCGCTCGACGACTTCGAGGAACCATTGCTCCAGCCGCTCTCGGCGTTTGCCTGCGGGAAGCAGGAGGATTCCAAATCGGAGCTCGCCGAGAATCACCGGATCGATGGCGAGCTCGCGCTCGTGCTCTGTCATCCAGCGCACCACGCGGGAATCTGGCTGCGGGCGCGTGAGCTCCGAGAAGACGTTGGCGTCGACGAGGAACTTCACGGCCATCACAACGTGTCGGTCGACTCGGATTCGATCGGAACGAAGAACTCCTTTTCCGGACAGGCGAGGAGCACGCGTACCAACCCCTCGTTCCTGGGCGGCTCGACGCGCACCAACCTGTACTCCCCCCGCTCGATTCTCTCGATCTCGAACTCCTGGCCCGGCTCGATCTCATCCACCCGCCGAAACTCCGCCGGCAGCACAATCTGACCCTTCGTCGAGATGGCCGTCTTCACAGAAAGTAAGATACCGCCTTACTTTACCCAGGTCAAGACAGTCGATTCACCGAAACCTACCCACCTCGGTTGCCTTGTATATCTCTGATTCGACGCAACTTGCGAATCGCCTGGCACCTACCTCGGGCCGCTTTTCAGCGCAAGTGTTGTCTGTACAGGGCCTACCGAGCAGGGCCAGGCTCGGCGAGGGGCTCATAAGGGGCCCGTCTGAGTCGTGGGAATTCGGCTGGCACCCGTTCGGCAGAGCGGGGCGCTCGCGCTCCGAGCTCTCTGGAGCCGGCTCGAGACCCACCGCAAGAACACGCGCTTCGGCAAGGAGCTCGAGGCGCGCTACGGGAATCTCCACGCCGCCGTCGAACGCCTCTACGCCGGGCTCGCCGACAGGCCGAATCCGCTCTCGACCCACGAGCGGAGCTCGACGCTGCAAAAGGCGATCCTCCCCGAGCTCCCCCCGATCGAGGCCGCCTGGCCGAAGCTCCAGGTGGCCGACGCCGCAGTCGAGCGCTGGGTGCAGCTCCGCGTGCGGATGCTGATGCGCCTAGCGGCGCTCGCGGAGCCGGCGGAGAAAGCGGCCATCGCCCTAGAGGCGCTGACGGAGGCGGCGGGGGTGGCAGCGACAGCGAAGTCACCGGCCGTGTAGGACGGCCAACGTCGCCCGCGCTTCGCCAAGGCGAGGGCGTTCTCAGGCCAGCTGAACCGACAGCCCGTCTGCTGTCCGGCGACCACGTTCACAAGCCGTTGAGCCAGCGACAGTTGCGCATCGGCTGGCACTTCTTCCCTGCACTGAAGCGGCCTCCCCCACTGGTCGCGGTAGAGAAAGTTCTTGACCCTGGAGTCGATTCCAGACTCTAAGATCCTTCTCGTGATCACCGAGGGTCTTGTTCCATCGCTGCCATTGCCGCCATCGCCGCCATCGCCGCGCCGCTTGCACATCGGCGAGTTCGCCGCCTCGGCCGGCGTGAGCGTCGACACCGTGCGGCACTACGAGCGCTCTGGGCTGCTGCCACGGGCCGAGCGCTCGCCGGGCGGCTACCGCGAGTTCCCGCCCGAGGCCCTGGAGCAACTGCGCACGGTCCGCGCCGCCCTCGCCGTCGGCTTCTCCATTCAAGAGCTGGCGCGCGTCCTCGGCGAGCGCCGGCGAGGCGGCGCGCCGTGCCGCACGGTGCGCGCGGTCGTGGCAGAGAAGCTCGCCGAAGTCGAGCGTCAGCAAGACGAGCTCGAGAGCGTTCGGCGCACGTTGATCGCGCTGCTCACCGATTGGGACGCCCGGCTCGCAGAGCTGCCCGCGGGGCGCCGGGCGCACCTCCTAGAAAACCTCCCGACCCACGAAGCCGCCGCGGACGCGCGTGCCGTCGCGGTGCCGTCCCCCACCCGGCGCCTCCGGCGTCGGACGTCGAAGTCCAAGGAGAGATCCTGATGTCGCGCCACACATTCGCCGCCACTCTCGCCGCCACTCTGCTCACCGCCACCGCCGCTAGCGCCGCCACCGCGGCGGACGCAGCGGCCGCACCGGCAACCGCCGACCGTACTTCCGCCAACTGCCCGATGCACGCGCAGCACATGGCTCAAGCGAAGGCCCAGGCCATAGTGGCCGGCCACGATCACGGCGCGATGGACGCGCGCGGCGCGGAAGGCATGGGCTTCTCGCAAACTGCGACCACGCATCATTTCGTGCTCACTGCCGCAGGCGGCGAAATCCGCGTCGAAGCGAACGATCCCAACGACGCCGCAAGCCGTGACCAGATCCGCGGCCACCTGAGCGAGATCGCGCGCTCCTTCGCCGCCGGCGACTTCACGATCCCGATGTTCGTTCACGCACAGACGCTGCCAGGCGTGCCCGAGCTCCAGCGCCTCAAGGAAACGGTTGACTACCTCTATGGCGACCTCGCGCACGGCGGCCGGGTCGAGATCCGCACCACCCACCCCGAGGCGCTCGATGCGATCCATAAATTCCTGCGCTTCCAGATCGAGGATCACCAGACAGGCGACACCGAGACGCCGGCGTCCTAGGCTCTTTCCTTCGCTCTACTCCGCCCGGCGCAGTTGAGGTGCAGCCGCAGTTGAGGTGCCAGCCGATTTCCGACCTCTATCACCCCCGAGTCACCGTAGTCGGCCGAAGCGAAGATGTCGGAGAGCGTCGCCATCGCTGCGTTCGCCGCCTTCGGCCGGGTCGGCGCCCGCGCCCTGAGGGCGGCCGGACCG
>JBDSRU010000347.1:0-2823 GCA_039929145.1 Thermoanaerobaculia bacterium | reverse complement strand
CATGGTCGATCCCGAGATCCGTCGGCGCGGCGTGGGAACTGCTATCTACACCGCGCGGCGCGCCATCGCCGAACAGCTCGGGCTCCTGCGCATCCGCGCTGGAGCCCGCTTACGCGGCTACGGCAGCGTCGCCGATCGCCTGCAGCCGGAGGAGTACGTCGTCGAGGTCGTGCGCGGAAAGATCCATGACCCGACGCTCTCGTTTCAGCTCAGGCAGGGCTTCGAAGTGCTCGCCGTCGTGTCGAAGTACCTGCGTCACGATCCCGAGAGCGCCGGACACGCGGCGCTGATCGAATGGCTGAATCCCGCCGTGGCGACCCAGCGTGACAGTGCCGGACGGGATCCGAGATTTCTCGCACGCGAGCTTCGCTCGCAACCCTGATGAGCAGAGCGGTCGTCGATCGATCTCGCCCCTGTGGGAGGATTCGCGCGCGATGCGGACATTCGACGTCACGGTGGTCGGCGGAGGCATCGTCGGACTCGCCACCGCGCGCGCTCTCGCGGTCGAGCATGGCCGGCGTTGTCTGGTGCTCGAGGCCGAGGACCGGCTGGCCTTCCACCAGACCGGCCACAACAGTGGCGTCGTGCATTCGGGTCTGTACTACAAGCCGGGCTCGCTCAAGGCCCGGCTCTGCGCCGAGGGCCGGGAGGCGATCTTCCGTCTTGCCGAGGAGAAGGGGATCGCGCACGAGCGCTGCGGCAAGGTGGTCGTCGCGGTGGCACAGGACGAGCTACCGCGCCTCGACGAGCTCGAGCGCCGCGGACGCGAGAACGGTCTCACCGGAATCGAACGCCTCGACGCCCAGGGTCTTCGCGAGCACGAACCGCACGCCGCCGGTCTCGCCGGCCTCTTCGTACCCGAGACCGGAATCGTCGACTACGTGGCGGTGGCCGAAGCCATCGCCGGAGAGATCCGCGCCGCGGGCAGCGAAGTGCGCACCGGCGCCGCCGTGACGGCGATCCGGCATGTCGGCGGCGCGGTCGAAGTCGAGGCGCGCGGGGAGCGCAGCGGAGCCTCCTTTCTCGTCGGTTGCGCCGGTCTCGCGAGCGACCGCATCGCCCGCCTCGCGGGGCTCGAACCGCAGGTGCGCATCGTCCCTTTTCGCGGCGACTACTACGAGCTCACTCCGGAGGCGCGACGCCTGGTACGCCATCTCCTCTACCCGGTGCCCGATCCCGACCTGCCTTTCCTCGGCGTGCATTTCACGCGCCGCGTCGACGGCTCGATCGAAGCCGGTCCGAACGCAGTCCTGGCGTGGAAGCGCGCCGGCTACTCGCGTTCGAGCTTCTCGTTGCGCGATACCGCCTCGACGCTCGCCTTTCCCGGCTTCTGGCGCATGGCGCCGCACTACGCCGGCATCGGGCTCGCGGAGTACCGGCGCGCCTGGAGTCGCGGCCTCTTCGTGCGTTCGCTGCAGAAGCTGGTGCCGGCGATCACCGTCAACGACGTGCGGCCGGCGGGCTGCGGTGTGCGCGCGCAGGCGATGGATCGCACGGGCAAGCTCCTCGACGACTTCGTTTTCGCCGAAGGCGAGCGCCAGCTGCATGTGCTGAACGCCCCGTCGCCCGCCGCCACGGCGTCTCTGGCGATCGGAAGGTACATTGCCGACAAGGTCCTTGCTCAGAACTGAGGAGCCGCGAACGATGCCGCTGCCGATCTACACCGTCGACGCCTTCACCGACCGGCCGTTCGCCGGCAACCCTGCCGCCGTCTGCCTGCTCGATGGCGAGCGCCCCGAGCCGGCAGCTGCCTGGATGCAGACCCTGGCGGCGGAGATGAGCCTCTCGGAGACCGCCTTCCTCCGTCCGCAGGGTGGATCGACTTCCGCGACTTCCGCCTCCGCGGCCTGGAGCCTGCGCTGGTTCACTCCCGGAGCGGAGGTGGCGCTCTGCGGCCACGCGACGCTCGCCGCGGCGCACGTTCTCTGGCAGACCGGACGGCTCGCGGCACATGCGCCGGCGCTGTTCGACACCCTCTCCGGCCGCCTCACCGCGCGTCGCGCCGGTGACGACTGGATCGAGCTCGACTTCCCCGAGCGGCGCGAGAACCGGCACGAAGATCTGCCCGAGCTGTTCGCTGCCCTCGGAGTACGGCCGGTCTACTTCGGCAAGAACGCCTACGACTACTTCGTCGAGGTCGCCACGGCGAGCGAGGTGCGCGACCTCAAACCCGACTTCGCGGCGCTCGCGAAGCTTCCGGTGCGCGGCGTCATCGTCACGGCGCGCGCCGAAGCCGGATCCACCTGCGATTTCATTTCCCGTTTCTTTGCCCCGGGTGTCGGAGTCCCGGAAGATCCGGTCACCGGGTCGGCCCATTGTTGTCTCGCTCCCTACTGGGGAAAAAAGCTCGGTAAAGGGGAGATGGTGGGATTCCAAGCTTCGCCGCGCGGCGGAACCGTCCGGGTGCGGTTGGAGGGTGAGCGCGTGATTCTTGCCGGTCGCGCCGTCACGATCATCGTCGGCGAGCTCGCCGCTGCCGCGACATGAATCTTCCCGGAGTTCCCATCGGCCGCCGGGGATGGACCGGGCTCGCCAAGGCGGTTGCGGTGGCACTCCCTTTACTGGTCCTTTCCTTTTTCTTCTTCGAAGCTGCGACATGGCCTGACGTCGCCCGCCTGGCGAGCGAGATGCCGAAGAGCACCGCGTTCATCGATCGCTACGTCGAACGGCAGCGAGCGGCGGGAAAGCCTGAGCGCGTCGCCTGGCGGCCGGTCGCCTACGCGCGCATCTCGCCGGAACTCAAGCTGGCGGTGCTGGTGGCGGAGGACATCGACTTCTTCTCGCACCACGGCTTCGCGGTGGCCGAGCTCAAGAAGGCGGTGG
>JBDSRU010000346.1:0-9150 GCA_039929145.1 Thermoanaerobaculia bacterium | reverse complement strand
GGTCGACGGCGGGACGAAGCAGCGCCACCTGCTCGGCTGCCTCGGCGACCGGATCGATGAACTCGATCCCCTCGATCTTGGACGGCATGATGGTGTACTTCGCCGCCCGCGCTCCCATGACGCTCACGACTCCGATGCGGACGCCGTTGCGTTCGAGGATCGTGTGCGGCTGACAGAAGCGGATGGGGCGTTCGGCTTCTGCTCTTCGATACCTGACATTCGCGCAGAGGATCGGAAACGCCACCCGGGTCTGTTGCTCCTCGAAGTTCTGCCAGCCGTAGTCGAACTCATGGTTGCCGACACCCATGGCGTCGTAACCCATGGCGATCATCATCTCGAGCAGCGCCTCGCCCTTGGTGAGAAGTGAAAGCGTGCCGGTGAACATGTCGCCCGAGTCGAGCAGGAACGATGTCGCCGCCCCGGTGCGCTCGCGTTCGACCAGCGTCGCAAAGTGCGCCGCGCCGCCCAGCTTCGGCGAGCCCGGCAGCCAGTAGCCCGGGATCGGATCGAACGCACTGTGAAAGTCGTTGGTGTAGACCAGCCGCAGCCGATGCTCCCCGCCGCCGAGGCGTGAAAGATCGGCGAGAGCGCGACCGGCGGGAGAGAGCGCCAACGACCCGAGCGCGGCAGCGCCCACGAAACCCCGGCGCGTGACTTCTTGCATGGACGAATCGTCTGCCCGGCTGCGGCGGGTGTCAAGGTCCCAGGCCCGCTCCGGCACAGGCCCCTGGCCGAGGGGGTGGTGCAGTGCGGACACCCGCGAGAGCCTGGTGTCGCCTTTTCAGTGTAGCGTGCGTTCTGTTCCCTGAGGGGACGCTGTCGACCCTTCCGTAGTCCCCGTGTGAGGAGCGCTCATGAACCTTCGCCTGCTGCTCGGCTTGATCTGCTTGTCCTTCACCGCCCTCGGCCACGCTCAGGACGGAGCGCCGGACACGAGCTTCAGCGGTGACGGGATCGTTTCTGCCGTTTCCGGCGCCGGCTTTCAGGCCGCCTTCACCGTGGTCGCACTGCCCGATGGAGCGGTGCTCGCGGGTGGCGTCATGCAGACCGGTTCAAACTTCGATCTCCAGGTCATCCGCTACCGCGCCAACGGCGGCATCGACGGCTCGTGGAGCAATTCCGGCGGACTGACCCTGCCGATCGATCGCGTCACCGACGGCTGGGACGAGGTGCTCGCGATCGCCCCGCTCGACAGCGGCGCGGTGACGCTGCTCGGCAGCGCGGAGGAGGCCGACCTGTTCGAAGGCGGGAGCTCGGCCAGCTATCCGGTGCTCGTCCGCCTCGACGCCGCGGGGGACCTCGACCTCAACTTCGGCGTCGGCGGCATCGTCACTCCCGCCTCTCACCCGTTCGGCGGCAACATCGACACCCAGGCGGCGGCCGCTCATCTCGACGGATTCCTCTTCTTCGGTTTCTGCACGGCGTGCGGCCCGGCCAATGCCGTCGGCCACTTTCTCTACCGCACCCTCGCCGACGGCTCGCCCGACACCGCCTTCGACTCCGACGGCTGGCTGGCGCTCGACCGGGCGACGCTCGGCCAGCTCTCGACGGTCGCGGTCGATCCCGCCGGGCGGATCCTCCTCGCCGGCGACTTCATCCCGATGTTCGGCGATCCCGAGCTGCGCCTCCACCGCCGCCTCGCGAGCGGTGGCCCTGATCTCTCCTTCTCCGGCGACGGTACGGCGATCCACTCCTTCACTAGCGTGCAGTGGAGCCCACTTGCCATCGCAGTCGACCCCGTCGACGGCGCGCTGGTCGTCGCGCTGCAGCGCGCCGGCGGTGTCGAGATCGCCGCCGGCTCGCTGGTGCGCTTCTCGGCGGCCGGACTCTTTGTCGCCCCGTTCGGCCAGCCGATCCTCGCCTACAACGACGGAACGTTCGTCAAAGAGCTTGCGATCGACGGCGCGCGCCGGATCTTCGTCGCCGGTTCGTTCGACGGCGCGGGCGCCCAGGCCGGCGGCTTCCTCGTCGCACGCCGACTGTCGACCGGCGGTGTCGACACCACCTTCTCCGGCGACGGTGTCCAGCGCGTCGAAGTCGACGACGTCACGAACGGCTGGGACCAGGGCCTCGCCCTCACCCTGTCGGGCGGAAAGCCCGTGGCGGCCGGCCACTCGCAGACCGTGACCGGAGGCCAACGCTTCGCGCTCGTGCGTCTCACCAACGCCCTCATCTTCGCCGACGGCTTCGAGCTCGGAACGACCGCGGCCTGGTAGATGCATCGGATCTTTCTCTCGCCAGGCCGGACTGCGCCAGAGACCTGGCGGTAGGCTGCAATGGTTGCGCGATGCGCAACGCGGTACAGCCAGGGTTGGTTTCACCTGACGATCTCGTCAGCCAACGCGCGCAGGATCCGTGCAACGCGCTCTTCGCCGACAGCTTCGAGTCCGGCGACACGAAAGCCTGGACTTCACCGTCGCCTTGAGGTCAGGGTCCGAGCCGCCAATCGGGCAGACTCGACGACGCGAAACCGCGCCACCCGGCGAGGTTCTTCCATTCCCGGTCAACGTCGATTGAACATTTGTCCGCGGGCCGCGGCGCACTTCGCCGCGCATCTGCCTGAATGCAGGAGCTCTCGCCCGTTGGCACTGGAGCTGCACTGCGCTGCATTGCCACGCCAACGCGCGGCTAATCTTCAGGAGGTCGAGATGACGGATCGCAATGCACAGAAAGGCAACTCGCAGAATCAGGGCAACTCCAACCCGCAGGGTGGCGACGCCAACCGCAAGAGCGGCGGCCCCCAGGGTGGTCAGCGCGCCGCGCAGCCGGAGCATTCCGGGTCGCGCGAGGACTCGCGCCCGAAAGATCAGCCCGGCGACGCTCCGGGCAACAACCGCAAGGGCGGCGGCACCGGCCAGGACGGCCGCAACGAGCCCGTACGCAGCGGCTCCGGTGGATCGAAGAACGAAAAGGGCTCGGGGCGGAGCTCCGACGGCGACGGCATGAACGAAGACGGCGGGCGGAGCGGTCGCGGAGGCGAAAATGAGGCGGATCGTGGCGGCCGCGACGCGAAGCGGAGCGACTAGCCCGACCTTCTCACCGACTTCGGCTGCGCCGCCGCATATGCCCATGTCTGCTGCGTTGCGCTCACGACCCGTCCACTGGACGGGTACCCGCCTGCTCGACGTACTGAAAGTACGTCTGCGCGGGCGGCGCTCGCGCGCGATGTCTTGAATCCTCGGCGCCGGCACGCGCAAGGCCACGGAGAGCGCATGCGCGCTCAAGCCGATGGGCGCCAGATACTCCTCGCGCAGCATCTCGCCCGGATGCACGGGTCGCATGCCGTTCTTCACACCGTTCTTCGCCTTAGGTCCTTCCCTCAATGGTCATCCGCGATCTCGACCTGGAGGGCATCGCTTCCTGACCAGCGGAAGCAGATGTGCCAACGATCGTTGATTCGGCTGCTGTGCAGCCCCTGGCGGTCGCCGTGCAGCGCTTCGAGCCGGTTCCCACCCTCGCGCCCGCGCGCTGGACCGCGCGGAGCGGACGCGCCCCCGGCACTCGGCCATCGCCCGGCCGGCAGCTAAGGCTCGGAAGTGAATGGAGGACCCGGCCCTCGACTCGGGCTCCGCAGAGGAAGAGATCGTCTGCCTCTCAGCCCCGAGTGTGAAGCCCAACATAGGGCCCCAAGTCGACTTCCGGCAGGATTTTCCGATGGTCCTGCAATCTCCGCTCCCCTCGCCGCTGGCGCGCGCCGCCGCGCGATTCGCCTTCATCGCCTTTTGCGGAGTGACTGCATCTGGCGCGGCTGGCGCGGCCCCCACGTCCCCCGCCATCGCCTACGACATCGTCTACGTCCGTCAGCCGCGCTTCGGCGACAACCAGAACAGCACCTGGCCCGAGGTCTTCCATCCGGCGCGGATCGACCCCGGCGCCGACCTGATGCTGCTGCACCCGAACGGCACCGAGGAGCTCCTGGTCGCCGGCGGCAACGGCGCGGTCACCGACCCGTTCGTGTCGTACGACGCCCAGTGGGTCTACTACGCTTACCTTTACGACGTGCGCGCGGCGCAGCTCAACTATCAGCGGGACGACCTGCCGTACCGGGGTTCGGACATCTTCCGCATCCACTTGGCGACGCGGCAGATCCAACAGCTCACCCACGGCGAGTTCACGCCGAATACCGGCGGCGGCAACTGGAACGAGTCGAACCCGCTCGACCCGCCCGCCGGCTTCGACCGCCTGGGCTACGGAATTCTCAACCTCGGCCCCTGCCCGCTGCCGGGCGGCCGGATCGCCTTCACCTCGAACCGCAACGGCTTCTGGCCGCAGAAGGGCTACACCGCGCCGACGCTGCAGCTCTACGTGATGGACGGCGACGGCAAGAACGTGACGCCGATCGCGCCGATGTCGGTCTCGTCGGCGCTGCACCCGACGATCCTTGAGGACGGTCGCCTGCTGTTCTCGTCGCACGAAGATCAGGGCCTGCGCGACCAGCGCCTCTGGGGGATCTGGGCGATCCAGCCCGACGGCCGCGCCTGGGAGCCGGTCATCTCGGCGTTCCGCAGCCCGCAGGCGTTTCACTTCATGACCCAGCTCGGCAACGGCGACCTCGTCGTCACGGATTATTACAACCTGAACAACAACGGCTTCGGAGCGCTCTACCGTTTCCCGGTGACTCCGCCCGCCGGCACGCCGCGCTTCGGCAGCCCGTATCCCGACCTCAATCCGCCGATCGACCAGACGGTCGAAGCGGGTTTTTCGTACCCGTTCCGGATGTCGTTCACGCCGTACGGCATGCACTCGATCACGCCGTTCACCCACGGCCAGGACGAGGCGGCCCCGGCCGGCACCGGCGGCGTGCGGGTGGGCAAGTTCACCCATCCTTCAGCGGCGCCGGCGAACGACCTGCTCGTCGTCTGGACGCCGGGACCGGCCAACGACCTCAACCGCCCGACGCCGATGCCGTATTACGACGCCGGGATCTACCTCGTTCCCGGCGGCAACACGATCAGCGCGCCCAGCGAGCTCGTCCTGCTCAAGAACAGTCCGGCCTATAACGAGGCCTGGCCGCGCGCCGTCGTGACCTACGCCGCGGTGCATGGCGTCGCCGAACCGGTCGACCTCCCCTGGCTGCCGAACGACGGCACGCTCCACGTCGAGCTCCCGGCCGGTACTCCGCTCGGCCTCGTCGGCAGCTCGAGCCTCTACAAGCGGGAGAGCTTCCCCGGGCACGTGCCGACGTGGAACAACTTCTTCGACGGCCTCGACGCTTTCAATACCGACGAGAACGAGCAGTCGTCGAACTGGTTCTTCCAGGGCGCCGACGCCGGCAAGTACACGAACGCCGACATCTGGGCGATCCGCATTCTGGCGATGGAGGCGAACAGCCACTTCTCGTACGGCCCGCACGAGGGCAAGCACTTCTACAACCACGCCGGCGAACGGCTGCGGATCCTGGGCGAGATTCCGGTGCGCAAGACGACCGCCGGGGGGCAGCCGGTCCTCGACCCGGAGGGGAATCCGGACACCAGCTTCCTGGCGAAGATCCCGGCCGACACGCCGTTCACCTTCCAGACCCTCGACCGGCGCGGGCTGGTGCTCAACATGTCGCAGACCTGGCATCAGGTGCGGCCGGGAGAGGTGCGCCAGAACTGTGGCGGCTGCCACGCGCATAGCCTGCAGCCGCTCGCCTTCGAGAGCACTGCGGCGGCAGCGCCCGGCTACCTGGTGCACGACCTGGCGACGACGACGCCGCTTTTGACCCGCGACGGCGCGGGCAACCCCGGCCTGATCGTGCTACCCCAACCGGCGGTCGATGTCGAGTTCTATCGCGACGTCCGGCCGCTCCTGCAGAGGAGCTGCGTCTCCTGCCACACCGGCTCGAACCCGACGCCACCGGGAAACCTGGTCCTCGACGACCTGGCGCTCCACGACGGCCTGCCGGGCGACTACAAGCGGCTCGCGGACGACGGCGCCGCCGACTGGGGCTATCCGCCGGTGATCAACAACGGCACCTGGCGCCAGACCAACGCCAGCCGTTACGTGCGCGCCTTCCAGAGCCGGCGGAGCCTGCTCACCTGGAAGATCTTCGGTCAGCGGCTCGACGGCTGGACGAACGCCGCGCATCCGACCGAGAGCGTGCCCGGCAACGCCGCGACGCTGCCGCCGGGGACGAATCTGTCGGCGGTCGACCTCGACTTCACCGGCACGATCATGCCGCCCGCAGGGAGCGGAGCGACGCCGCTCTCCGAAACCGAGAAGATGACCATCGCGCGCTGGATCGACCTCGGCTGTCCGATCAACATCGGCCAGCAGTACGGCCAGGGGGCGGTCGGCTGGTTCCTCGACGATCACAAACCCACGGTCGAGGTGAGCGCGCCGCGCGCCGGCTACGGCCCGGCGACCATCGGGGCGATTCGCTTCGGCCTCGTCGACGCCTACTCGGGCGTCGATCTCGCGACGCTCGACGTGCGCGCCGACTTCCCCGTCGCCGGCCGCCCGACGAACGCCCAGCTCGCCGATCTCGCGCAGCCGGTGGGCCCGGCCACGGACCGGATCTGGCAGATTCCGCTCGGCGCGCCGCTCCCCGAGCTATGGAAACGCGACCTGCGGGTGAGCGTCCGCGACGTCGAAGGCAACATCACCCGCGTCGTGCGCACGATCTCGACCATCGCCGACGGCACCCTCTTCGCCGACGGCTTCGCCACCGGCACCACCGCCGCCTGGTCGTCGACCTCACCGTAGCGTCCGCGCGAAGTGCCTGCTCCCCGCAGCTGGGGACATGCTGAAGCCCATCGCCCCCGCCACAATCGCTCCTCTGAACCCGCCGGGCTGGAGCGTGTCCCCGGCGTACTTCAATGTCGAAACCCGCAGCTGGGGACATGCCGAAGCCCGTCGCCCCCGCCGCGCTCGACCATCTGAACCTGCCGGGCTGGAGCGTGTCCCCGGCGTACCCCCGCCGAAGGTGCCAACCGATGATCGAGCCGAGGAGGTCGGCCTAGCCTTGCGGGCCACGTCTCCCGCAGGTAGTCTCTGCGAGGCGCTCTGCAGGGCGCCACCGGTCCGCGGAAAGGGCTCCTCCCACCTGCTTCGGTCGCGTCGCTTCGAGACACCGACCCTTCTTCTGCCCACGATGCGGACACGGGCGCTCTTCGAAGGAGGTCGTTCGTGTCCACACCCCTGGCATCTCCGGCATCTTCCGCACTTCCCAATCTCGAACGGCTGCGCAAGCAAGCCAAAGCACTCCTGCGTGCGGCGCGGGCTGGCGAGCCCGAAGCGCTGGCGCGGCTGCAATCAACCCGCACCGACGCCGGCAGCGTCGGCAAGGGGGCGCGGCCGTTGCTGCTCGCCGACTCCCAGCTCGCCGTCGCGCGCGAGGTCGGCTTCGCTTCCTGGCCGAAGCTCGTCGCTGCCTTGGCGGCGCGCGACCTCGAACGCTTCCGCGAAGCCGTCGCGAAGCTCGACGCACCGCGCCTCGCCCGACTGCTCGCGCTGCCGCATGTCCGAGCCCACCTCGACGCTCCCCTGTTCGACTTCGGGCAGCGCGCCGCCCACCTCGGCGCGAAGGACCGATCGGTGCTCGCCCTCCTGCTCGACGCCGGCGCCGACGTCGACGGGAAGAGCGATTGGGCGAAGGGTCCCTACACGGTGCTCGACCGCGCCGACGAACCGACGGCGCGCTTTCTGCTCTCGCGCGGGGCGACGCTCACGCCCAACGTGGCCGCCCGTCTCGGCTGGCATGAAGAGCTCCTGGCGATGCTTCGGGCCGACCCTGCGCTCGTCCACGCCCGCGGCGGCGACGGGCAGCAGCCCCTGCACGAAGCGAAGAGCGTCGAGATCGCCGATCGCCTGCTCGACCAGGGCGCCGACATCGACGCGCGCTGCGTCGATGACCGCTCGACGCCGGCGCAGTATGCGCTGGTCGATCGGCAGGAGGTCGCCCGGCACCTGCTGAGTCGTGGAGCCACCCCCGACATCTTCATGGCCGCGCGGCTGGGCGATTCAGCACTCGCCTTACGTCTCCTCGACGCCGATCCGTCCGCGGTGGCGGCGCGGGTGAATGCGCCGGGCTACTCTCCGGTGCCGCCGTTCAACACCTACTGCTGGTCGCTCGGGTTCGGCGCCTCTCCGCACGCGGTGGCGGAGCGCTACGGGCACACGGAGGTCCTGGCGCTCCTCCAGTCGCGAAGCTCGCCACGGGTTCTCCTGCGGACGGCGATCCTGGCGAACGACGTGCCGCGGGTGAAGGCGCTCGTCCACGCCGACCCGGCGCTCCTCGCGTCGATGTCGCGCGAGGATCACGGCCAGCTCGCGGTGGCAATCTTCCACGGCGCGTACGCCGCCGCCGACCTCATGCTCGACCTCGGCTTCGACCCGGAAGCGCCGGGAATCGACGGCGGCTCGGCGCTGCACGCCGCGTGCTGGGTGGGGAGCGTGAAGCTGGTGAATCGGATTCTCGAGGTCGTTGCCCGTGACAGCGGAGAAAAGGCGCACCTTCTCGACGCCCCCGATCCGACCCATCAGAGTCCACCGCTCGGCTGGGTCGCCTACGGCTCCGTCCACCGCCGCGCCCCCGGCGGCGACTACCCCGCTGTCGCCGAACGCCTGGCCGCCGCCGGAGCGGACCTCCGCGCCGTCGGCAATCTACACGGCAAGACACTGATCGAGATGGCGAGCGGCAATGCGGAGATGCAAGACGCCTTGCGCCGTCTAGGGGCGGGCTGAGCGGTCATCGCCAGCGGTGCAGATTTCCCACCTAGCCAGCAGTCGAGCTCCGTCGTGCAGCCTGCTTCCTTGCGGAGGACGTCGGCGATGTCGCTGAGCGCCTGTTCGAACTGGGGCACCTTTTCGCGCTGAGGTTGGCTGAGGCCCGGACGGGGCGCACTTTGCCTCGTGCTTGGCCGCTCTCCACGCTGTCCTAGCTTTTTCTGCAACACGAAGTTCGAGCGAGTGAAATGCCCTGAGGTCGGTTCCGGCGAGATTCGGCGATGGGTCAAAGGATGTCGAGAGGCCTCGTCGAATTCGAAGGCGCCAAATGCCTAGCGCCCGGAGGCGCCCCCGCCCCAAGAGAAAGGGGTTGCTCCCGTTCGGCTTCTAGCGGTCGTTCGTTTATGGGAGTGAGGAGGTAGAAGTTCCCGCGGCCGGGCTCTCGGAGTTCTGCCGCAAGGCTTGGAGTGCTGAGATAGATGCTTAGAGACGAAACCAGTA
>JBDSRU010000345.1:0-4405 GCA_039929145.1 Thermoanaerobaculia bacterium | reverse complement strand
CTAAGTCTCCGGCTGCGAGACCGCACTGTCTCAGGAGTTGCCGCCCCGCGTCCGACTGCAGCGCGGCGAAGCGGAAGCGGCGCCGGTGGTCGCGCCGGAGGAGGAACTGCACCGAGCCGTTGCAGAGATTGCAGACGCCGTCGAAAAGCACGATGGTGACGGCGTCGCTGACCTTGTTGGACACAGCCGGCTCAGAATCCGATCACGCGCCGGATGACCCGCAACAGGCCCATGTGAGCTTCACTCCGGCAAAGAGGAGAGCCACGGGAGCGCTCAGTCGTCGCACGGGAAGGCGTCGATCGAGGTGAAGGCGGGTGAGGCGGTGCCGAGCGTGTTGTCGAAGGTGCGGAAGGCGCCGCTGGCGCTCTCGGTGACGCGCAGGTGGTACTCGACGTCGGTCGTGGCGGCGGCATAGACCCAAGTGTGGCCGTTGAAACTGCAGCCATCGACCATCTTCACCAGCATTTCGAGGTTCGCCGGGGCGAAGAACCAGAAGAGCCCGGAGTCCGTCGTCAGCGGGTGGACGGTGCCGGTGCCAGAGATCCCCTGATAGTTGGTCCAGGTGACCTCGACGGCGAAGCGGTCCTGCAGCAGACAGAGCCTCTGCGGAGTGGCGACGCAGCCCTCGCCGCCCGCCGCGACGATCTCGTCGAGACGGCCGAGCGCGCGATCGGCCTGCACGACTCCGTGCCCGTAGAGCGCGTCGAAGCCCGGCGCACCGCGGTCGAGCGCCGACTCTTCGAGCGCCTGCCGCACCTGTTGCCGCGTTGCATCCGGATGCTCTTCGAGGAGCAGCGCGACCGCCGCGGCGACGTGCGGCGCCGCGAACGAGGTGCCCGACCAGCGGCAGTAGGCGAAGCCGCTCGTGACCAGCGGCACGCAGACCCGGCGCAATGTCTCCTGCAGGATCTGATCGTCGAAGCCGTCGCCGTCGGTGTCGACGATCGGCTCACCCGCGGGCGCCATGACCGAGAGTGCCGTCCCCCAGCTCGAGTAGGAGGTTTTCAGCAGCCGTGCTTCGACGCCGCCGACGCCGATGACCTCCGGATGGTTGGCGGGGAAGCCCAGATGATCCTCGTGCCCGTTGCCGGCGATCGCCACGACGACGACGCCAGCGTCCACGGCCCGCGCGATGGCGTCGTTTTCGACCGCGGTCGAGCACTCCGGCCAATCGGTCGAGCCGCATGCCATGCCGAGCGAGAGGTTGATGATCCGGGCGCCGTGCGTCGTCGCCCAGTCGATCGCCGCGGCGACCTCGGAGGAAGTGCACTCGGAATCGTCGGTGCAGCCGCGGATGGCGAGAATCGAAGCCCCCGGCGCGAGACCCGCGCCGCCGGTGCCATTGCCGGTGCATTCGGCGACGACTCCGGCAACGAAGGTGCCGTGGCCCAGGTGATCGACCGCCACGCCTGGCCCCTCGACATCGAGCACCGCGTCGTACTCGCCGGCGAGCGGCCGGCAGAAGCCGTCGTTGCCGCCCGACTTGACGCCGCTGTCGATGACCGCGACCACGACCCCTTCGCCGGTCGAGCGCAGCCAGGCCGCCTCGGCGCCGATGGCGCGATGGTGCCACTGCTGCACGAGGAGCGGGTCGTTGGAAATCAGCTCGGCGCTGCGCGGAGTCGACGGCGGCGGCTCAGACAGCAGGTCGGCGCCGCCGAAGGCCAGGTGTTGGACGACGTCGGATTCGACGCGATCGAATGCGGCGCTGCTCTCGAGCGACGCGCGCAGCGCCACGGCCGTCTCTCCGGAGGCGACGGGGATCCGCCACCAGTTTTCGAACAGGTGGCGTGCGCCGGGTGCAGAGAGTGCAGCCGGCAGACTCCGCCCGGGAGCGACGCGCACCAGGACACGGTCGGCGCGAAGGCTGGCAGCTTCGCCCGGCCGAGCGGAAAGCAGGCAGGCGAGCGCGAGACCGAGGGCGGGGATTCCGGCGCGTATCAGGCGAGGGACCCGCACACGGAGCTCGAACCACCGATCCGCCAGCGTTTCCCCACGACCTCTCACCTCCGAGGGACCGATCTCCTGACCGGTGAGCCTGGTCAACGGATCGTTGGCACTGTCGCCAAGAATAGCCGCCAGCCTGAGACCCGGCCGTCCGCGGCTCCCCAGCAGCTCGCGGAACTGCCCATTTTGAATAAAGACGAGGCCCGTGGGGTCGGCCACGAATGCCGGCACCGGAGGTTCTTCAAAGGTTGCGCTTTCAGGGGGGCGAGGAGAGGCGGTTCGCACGCTCCCTGCGTGTGCAAGACGTGCGCCACACGAAGGGCCAGGTTCTGCGCGCATCCAGAGCAGGCTCGCGCGCGGTAGGGTCGTTCGAACAGCTGGATAGGGCGGTCATCGGTAGAAAACGCTCTTCTTTTCCCGCAACGCGAGCAGTTGGACTCCTGCAAGTTGCCCTCCCAATTCCTTTCCCCGCAGCGTCAAGCGATCGCCGGAATCTAGCGGCGATGCGAGACCTCATGGACCCTTCCCGCGCCGGGGAAAGCCTCGAGGCCGGCAGCCCGAGTCGCGAACCGAACCCGCTCACCAACTCCGTCGCGGCGACTCGGCTACGTCGGCACGCTGCTCCGCGACTTCGTCGCCTTCGCGCGCGAGCACAAGGCCTGGTGGATCCTACCGCTGCTCGTCGTGTTCGGCCTCATCGCCCTCCTCATCGCCACCGGCCAGGCTTCCGCGCCGTTCATCTACACCCTGTTCTGATCGCTCGACGCGCGACCGGCGCGATCTTGCCCGCGTCGCCTCGACCTCAGTCGAAAGAGCGGCCGGCGGTCTCGGGGGTGGGCAGCATGCAGTTCTCCTGGCGGCCGAACCAGCGATAGCGGTGGCGCGCCACGAAGGCGTAGAGCGCGTCGCGAAGCGGGCGCGGGCAGAGCCAGAAGACAGCCAGGAGCGGCCAAGGCCAGGGTAGGCGACGCGCCAGCAGGAACGCCGCGTCGCTCTGCATTCGCGCGCGGCCGGCCTCGATCACCACCAGGCTCCCGAGGACCCCAGGCGCGACTCCGTGTTGCCGCAGCAGCCGCTGCCCGGCCAAAGACTGCCCCCTTCGCCGGGCCCGCAGGTGAGAGAATGCAGCCTTCATCGCCGATGACTGCCCGGAACGCCTCTTCATCTCGACCAGACATGCCGACGCGCGATCGCATCGCTGTACTCCTCGTCGAGGACAACGCCTCGGACGCCGAAGTGGCGCGCGCCCAGCTGGTCGCAGCGCAGACCATCGCGTTCGAAGTCGAGTGGGTGAACGGGATCGAGAGTGCGGTCGAGTTCTTCCGGGATCACACCGCCGACGTCATTCTGCTCGACCTCGGACTCGAGGGGGTCCAGGGTCTGGGTGCGCTGTCGGCTTTCCGCGCGATCGCTCCCCAGGTGCCGGTGGTGGTGCTCACCGGGCAGGTGGGCGAGGAGATGGAAGCCGCCTCCCTGCGCGAGGGGGCGCACGATTTTCTGGTCAAAGGAAGAGCCCTGTCGGGCGATCTTCACCGCGCCTTGCGGTTCGCGGTCGAACGCAGCCGGCGATCGGAGCTGCAGCTGACCGAGAGCCAGTACCGCCTGGCAGCGATTTTCGACGCCTCGCCAGAAGCGATCGTGCTCGAGGCGGATGAGCATCTGATCTATCTGAATCCCGCGTACGCCCGTCTCTACGGCTACGATTCTCCCTCCGAGCTGCTCGGCAAGCACATCTCGACGACCCTGGCACCGGAGTCGGTCAGCTGGATGCTGGAGATGGGCCAGGCACGGGTGCGCGGCGAGCCCGTGCCGTCGAGCTACGAGTTCGCCGGCCTGCGCCGCGACGGCTCGCGATTCGATGTGGCGATCTCGGTCTCTTTCGCGCGCATTGCCGAGAGTTCTTTCATTATCAGTATCGAACGCGACATCACCCAACATCGACAACTCGAGGCGCAGCTCCTGCAGGCCCAGCGCATGGAGTCGGTGGGAAGGCTGGCGGGGGGAATCGCGCACGACTTCAACAATCTGCTGACGGCAATCTCCGGCTTCGGACATCTGACCCTGGAGGCGCTCCCCGCCGACGACCCCCTGCGGAGCAATCTGGAGGAGATTCGTCACGCCGCAGAGCGTGCTGCAACGCTGACTCGCCAGCTCCTCGCCTTCAGCCGGCAGCAGGTTCTGAAGCCGATCGTGCTCGATCCCAATGGCGTTGTTCGGGAAGCGCTCGCCATGCTCCGCCGGTTGATCGGCGAAGACATCTCGATCGACACCCAGCTCGCGCCGGACCTCGGACGCATGCGCGCCGATCCCGGTCAGGTCGTGCAGGTGCTGCTGAATCTGGCGGTGAATTCCCGAGATGCCATGCCGCAGGGCGGCCGCCTGACTCTGCGGACGCTGAACTGTCGTCTCAGCGGCAGCGAGGGCGCTGGCAAGTACAACGTGCAGGCCGGGGACTACA
>JBDSRU010000344.1:0-4746 GCA_039929145.1 Thermoanaerobaculia bacterium | reverse complement strand
CGCCATCTCCTCCCAGTCAAACTCCCAGGGCTTCCATTCGTCCGGATGAAGGGCCTGGCCCTCCGGCCGGTAGCGCACCGGCTGTGCCGGCAACCCAGCGAATGTGAAACCGGCGTCGCCGCCCTGGCGCGCGACGTAATACGCCGGAAAGTGGAGATGCGGGCCAAGCCGGAACAGGTCGCGTTCGCCGCGGTCGAACACCAGGCCGAGCACGCGCCGTCCCGCCGGAATGCGCGCCAGGACCGCGTCGAAGCCTTCGGTCTCGCGCTGGAAAGCGGCGAACTTCCAGGCGGCGTTCAGGTGCGCAACGAAGCCGAGGGCGGCGGCCGCCGCGCACAGCGCTCGACGTCGCCCCGTCGCCGGCTGGGTCAGGAAGACCGGAGCGAGGAGCGCCGCGAAGACTGGATAGCGGGTATTGAAGTAGGGCTGTCCCGCGAGCTCGTACGGAAGACATAGATAGCACCCGAGTGCCAGGAGGCAGAGGAGCTCGCCGCGAAACGAGGCTGGCGAACGCTCTCGTCCCGCTTCGCCTGCCCCACGGGCGAAAATCAGCCCGACGATGAGCAGCAGGATCCAGGCGGCCCCGATCGCATCGTCGCTGCCGTCGGTGTAGGCGCCCCAGATCCTCTCGGGCAGCCGGGACAGGGTGACTCCAGGGGACTCGAAATCCCAGGCATCCGGCCCGGTGACCTGGCTGTAGCGCGGCCGGTGCATTGCGTGGAGCGGCGACATCGGCTCATCGCCCGCGACCTGGCTGGCGAAGAAAAGCCCGAACAGGGCGAGCGCAGGGACGAGGAAGATCAGGCGCCGGGCGTGTCGCCGAACTCCCCCGCCCTGGAGGAGCGACAGCAGCAGTAGCGAGGCGACCAGGAGGAGGAACCCCTGCACGTGGCACAGAAACACCGCCAGGGCGAGCCCCCCGAGCCGAAGATCGGTACGGCGGTCGGGCGGCCCGAGGTCGAAGCGCTCGATCGCGATCGCGACGGTGTAGAAGTAGAGCGGCATCGACGCCAGGAGCGCCGTGAAGCCCCAGAAAAGGTGACTGTTCCAGATCAGCGGCAGACTGAAGGCTGCCCACCGCCAGTCGCGGCCGAGCGCCCGCAGAAGGCGGCCGATGGAAAGCGGCAGCACGACCGCCCATAAAGAAAGGAAGATCCGGCTCGCGAGCTCGAGCGGCATGAGCTTCGCCAGCAGCCACACGGGAGCGAGATAGCCCCAGTAGGGCGACGGGCCCACCTGCAGCCGGAAGAAATGGTCGAATCCGGCGGCGGCGTCATGGGGCGCACCGAGGATCCGCGCCAGGGCGAGATGCTGGGGAAGATCGACCAGCGGCAGATAGGCACCGGCCCAGAACGGTGCCGCGCCGTCGAGCAGCAGCACGGCTACGACTGCGCGCTCCAGGCGTTGGCGCAGGCGGACGCCGGACGAATCAGGCGCTGCGACAACGACGGACTGGGGCGGCATCGGATGTGTCCGATCCTACTTCAGCAAGGCCGCGGGAGAATGCCAAAACCGCCCAGCTCGACCCCGGTCGTACCCCAGGGAAATCAGGGGGAAATCGCGTGGCACATCTTCCCGCACTCCAACGCGAAGAGCCCATCCCTCTGAGCAGGCCGAGAGGCCCCATCTGGTCGCCGCTGCTACCTCCGGAACGTCGCCTGGCAGCTGTCCTGTCTACCGTTTGCCGTTATACGCCACACGTTATATCGTGAATTCGTGATCAAGGAGTTCGCCGACAAGGACACCGCGACGCTCTTCGCCGGACGGTGCCCGCGCAGGTGGCTCTCGATTCGGGCGCAGGCCGAACGCAAGCTCGCGATGGTTCACGCCGCCCGCACTCTCGACTTCCTGCGCTCGCCTCCCGGGAACCGGCTGGAAAGCCTGCGGGGCGACCGCGAGGGGCAGCACAGCATCCGTATCAACGACCGATGGCGAATCTGCTTTCGCTGGTCGAGCGGCGACGCTCTCGACGTCGAGATCGTGGATTACCATTGAAGGGGAATGACATGGCGAAGAACGGAATGAGGCCGATCCATCCGGGAGAAATCCTGCGCGAGGAGTACCTTGTCCCGCTCGGCCAGACTGCGCACGCGCTCGCCGTCGCCTTGCGCGTTCCGGCCCCGCGGATCAACGACATCGTTCGGGAGCGCCGGGCGGTGACGCCTGACACGGCGCTCCGCCTGGCGCGCTACTTCGGCGGCGACGCCGAGAGTTGGCTGAATCTCCAGGTCGCGTACGACCTGCGCCTGGCCGAGCTCGCCACCGCGGCGAAGATCCGCAAAGAGATCGATCCGCGCGCCGCCTGAGTCTGCCGGCGCCAGAACTCGAGGCTGGGTCCTCGGAACGGCGGACCTGGTAGATGCAAGTGGCAGGAACTTCGAGGTCGAAAGGCGACAGCCGATTTTCGCGCAAATCGCCTTGCACCTGCTCAGGTGCTCATCGCAAGAACGCGTTCCCGCGCCGAACGGCGACTACGGATTCCAGACCGGCCCGTCGGCGCTGACTGTCATCATCTGAGCGTTGCCGCGGAGTGACGTCGCGACACCGCCGACGGTGATCGAGCCGCCGGTCGAGGTCATTCCCTTCTGAAACGTGATCGAGGTCGCGGGCGCGAGCGTCACGGTCCAGGAGGCCCCGTTGTCGACCACCGACGGAGAGAGGCTCGCGTCCGCGGACCCCTTCGCCTGCAGCACGGTCAGAATGTAGCTCTGCGCGGTGCCGGGCGTCGTGTCGACCTCGATGCGGTACTGGCTGTTGACGTGCGATCCCTCATCCACCACGCGGTAGGTGCGCTGCAGCGGCAACAACGTGGTCATGACGAGCGCCTGCGATCCCACCGTGCAGGTCGCGGCGTTGTTGCCCGAAACCGCGGGGCTGGTCTCGCAGTGATTGAGGAACGTCTTCGTCGCCACGGCGCTCGCCGTCTGCAGGCGATCCAGCACCACCAGAGTCTCGAGCGCGCGCACGAAGACGAACTCCCGTCGCCACTCCTGCATCCGGGTGGCCGGCGGCACCAGGTCGACGACCGCATAGGCGTAGTCGGAGCGCGACTCGAGGCGCTCCACGGTCGCCTGCCGGTCCGAATACTGGGGCCCTGGATTCAGGCCGTCCACCAGCACCGTGTTGTGCGCAATGCCGAGCGCGCTGTCGACCGATCCGGCGCCCGCATAGCCGACGACCTCGGTGGAGGGGTCTCCGGAGTAGCCGGCCGTCTCGTGGGAGACGAAGCGGCCCTGACGCCAGATCTGGAAAGTTCCGTAGTCGCCGTGCTGATGGCCGATCGTGCTCTCGGCGGCATCGCCGAGCTGCAACTGGAACACCGTCGAGCTCGCGCCCCAGGCGTTGCGGCCGTAAAAGTAACGCGGGCCGGCGGCGTAGAAGTCGAGCGGCAGTCCGGTGAAGGCGAGCGGCGAGTTGGCCACGTCGACCGCCCGAACGTGCCGCCACGGCAGGACGTTCACCATGTTGGCCCACTGGCGGGCGTGCCGGCCGACGTTCGCTGTCGGCCAGTACGAGGAGGAAGCCACCATGAAGTCGGGAAAGTAATGCGTCTGTGCCTGAAAGCGTTCGTTCCATCCTTCGTCGTCGCTGAACGGAAATACGGTGTAGCCGGTCCCGGTCACTCCGGGAACCGTGGTGGGAGCCGGCGTCGTGGAATGGATCAGGGCGTAGACGAACTCCCACCAGTAGGGAGTCTCCTCGTAGAGGTTTCGTCCCATGAGTTCCGCGGTGGTGAACGGGATCAAGGGGTAGGCCCCGACGACCGGTCCGTACTCCGAACCTTCGTAGGCGACTCCACCGCGGCTCTTGCCGGCCGAAAGGGTCGAAGGGTTGAACGCATTCTCCAGCCGATGGGTGAACACCCAGTCCAGCATGTCCTCCGCCCAGATCGGGTTTTCCTCGTACGACGTGATCGCCCATTCGAGCTCGTTGCGCAGGTATCCCCAGTAGTAGTTGTTCTGGTACATCGCCGGCCCGCCCCAGCTCCGCTGGCTCCAGACGGAGAGGCCGGACGAGATCCCGGCCACGAAGCTGTCGCGCTGGCCCTGCGTCAGGTAGGCGTGGCACCAGTCGTAGACGAGGATCAACTGTTCGCCCGACCAGCGGCAGGGGTCACAGGCAACGCCGCCGGTGTCCGCGAGGTCGCCCAGGCGGGACAGGGCCCAGTTGATCGCCGTCGTGCACGAGCCGGTGGCGTTGTTGGAGAGCAGGCCGTGCAGGGCGACGTCCCCGTAGCCGCCGGCCTGGTCCTCGTTCGTAGGCGGCGTGAACGGGTTGCTCTGAAACCAGGTGCGGGCGCGGTCGAGCCGGGTCGGATCGAACCAGAGCCGGGGATGGGCGATCGGAAAGGACATGCCGTGAGTCGTGACCAGAATCACGGGAAAGGTGGCGCTCCATGCCGAAGTGTTGCCGCTCTCGAAGCCGTCGCTGAAAATCTCCTGAGCGCCGAACCGCGCGTGGCCGTCGCGCGTGTTGCCTGCGATCGTCGCCCCCGTGAGCTCGGGGAGCGCGAGGAAAGCAACCGCTACCGACGTCGCGAGGGAAACCCGTCCGATCCACGTGGCTTTCATGCCGATCTTCTCCTCCGAAACTTGCTTGGGACGAGCCTACATCGACGTCGATCCTCGTCACTGTGGGCAACTGCATCGTCGACAGCGAAGTCCAGTCATTTCGCCTCACGAGCGCGGAACGCCGTCACCGTTCAACGCGTATTTCAGGCTCATGAGAGGACAAGAACGCGCCAAG
>JBDSRU010000343.1:0-4162 GCA_039929145.1 Thermoanaerobaculia bacterium | reverse complement strand
CGGCACCGAGGTCGGCGACAACGCTCGCCGGGCTCACTGTCGCGAGGACCACGACCTCGGCGCCGCGGTCGCGGAGGCGCTGGGCGGCTTCGCCGTCCACTGCCTCGGAGTAGATCTTCACCGGTCCCGGAACGCTGAAGAGGCGAGCCGTCGGCGGCGTACGGAGGCGTCGATCCAGCACCACGCGCAGGATCGGAGCGTCCGCGCGTCCGAGCCTGCGGTCGAGGCGTGGGTCGTCGGCCAGCACTGTGCCGCTACCCACCAGGATGGCATCGTGCTCCTCGCGCAGGGCGAGCGCCCAACGACGCGCCGCGGTGCCCGAGATCCACTGGCTCTCGCCGGCGACGGTCGCGATCTTGCCGTCGAGGCTCATCGCCCACTTGAGCGTGACCTGGGGCCGACCGAAGATGCGCTGCACGAGGAAGCGGAAATTGAGCTCGATCGCGGCCTCGGCCAGCTCGCCGACTTCCACCGCGATACCGGCTGCCTGCAGGCGCGAGAAGCCGCGCCCGGACACCCGGGGGTCCGGGTCACGGTGGCAGACCACGACGCGGGCGATGCCGGCGTCGACCAGTGCCTCGGCGCAAGGCGGAGTGCGGCCGTGATGGCTGCAGGGCTCGAGATTGACGAACAGCGTCGCGCCGCGCGCCATGTGACCGGCAGCAGCGAGCGCCAGAACTTCGGCGTGCGGCTCTCCCGGGCGGCGATGAAAACCCTCCCCCACCACTCGCCCGTCGCGCACCACAACCGCGCCGACCATCGGATTTGGAGCGACGGTTGCCCGGCCGCGCGCGGCGAGCTTCAACGCGCGGCGCAGCGCTTCAGGCGACGAGGGCAGAGGCGAACTCCCGCGGCTCGAAGTCGACGAGGTCTTCCGGCGCCTCTCCGACTCCGAGGTAGAGCACCGGAACCTTGAGCTCACGCACGACGGCGACCACCATGCCGCCGCGCGCCGTGCCGTCCAGCTTGGAGAGCAGCACGGCGTCGACCGCCGCGACGCGCAGGAACTCGCGCGCCTGCACCAGCGCGTTCTGTCCGGTGGTGGCGTCGAGCACGAGCAGGGTGCGCACCGGCCAGCCTGCGGCTTCGCGCTCGACGATCCGGCGGATCTTGGCCAGCTCGTTCATCAGATGCTCCTTGTTGTGGAGCCGTCCGGCGGTGTCGACGATGAGATGATCGACTTTGCGCGCCTGCGCCGCCATGATCGCGTCGTAGACCACCGCCGCGGGATCGGAGCCGGCGGCCTGGCGGATGACATCGACGCCGAGGCGATCCCCCCAGATCACCAACTGCTCGATCGCCGCCGCGCGAAACGTGTCCGCCGCCGCCAGCAGTACCTTTTCACCGCGCAGTTGTCCGCGGCGAGCCAGCTTGGCGATCGAGGTCGTCTTGCCGGCGCCGTTGACCCCGACGACCAGCGTGAGCCGCGGACCGGGAAGCGCCTCGAAGCTCGCCGCCGTCGTCCTTCCGGCGATCGCCCGCGACGCCTCGTCGCTCCCTTCGCGCAACAGCCGTTCGACCTCTTCCGCAAGGAGCTGGCGCAGCCGGCCTTCGGTCCCGAGATCGGACCGCCGCACCCGTTCGCGCAACCGGTCGAGCAGGAGCTCGACCGTCGCCAGCCCCAGATCGGCGCCGATCAGGGCCTCCTCGAGGTCCGCCAGCGTGACTTCATCGAGCTTCGGCTTGAGGTCGAGTGCCGCGCCGACCTTCTCGGTGAATCTCGCCTGGGTCCGCGCGAGGCCGTCCCGTAGCTTTTGCCAGAGCCCCGGCGCCGCCGGCGGCCCCTCCGACTTTCCCTCGGTCATCGCGGCTCAGCTCTGAACGAAGAGCGCGCGATGCAGCTGATCGCAGGCCGCTTCCATCGAACGCCGCGCGATGCCGGTGAGCGCCGGGCGGCGCTGCACCAGAACGAGGTAGTAGCCGTCAGGCAGGGGCATGGAGTAGAGGTGCAAGCCTTCCTTCTCGACGTGGAGGAACTTCGCGCTGCCCAGGTTGGTGCTGGCGAGAAAGCTCTCGCTCTGGCGCAGATAGATTCCGACGTAGGCGCCGACGACGCGCATCTGGTAAGGGCTGTACTCGGAACAGGCGAAATCGACCGTTTCACCGGTGTCGTCGAGAAAGAGCACGCCGACGGCACCATCGTTCTGGGCGAGCAGGTTGGCGAGGATGTACTGAAAGGGCAAGGTCGGTCTCTCCCGGTCGCTTCAGAATTGCATCAGATGTAGGCCGCGATCGGCAGCTCGATCTCGAGCCCCGGGCGAGTTCGTTCGTTCAAATCCTCCACCAGCGTGCCGCCTTCGAAGGCCCGCAGGAAAGCGGTCACCACTTTGGCGTCGAAGCGCGAGCCGGCAAGCTGCGTGATCAGCTCCGCGGCGTACAGGGCCTCGTAGGCTTTCTGGTACGGACGGTTGGTGGTGATCGCATCGAAGCAGTCGGCGACCGCCACGATGCGCGCCATCAGCGGAATCGCCGCGCCCCGCAGGCCGTCGGGATAGCCCTTGCCGTTCCAGCTTTCGTGGTGCCAGCGCACCGCCGGCAGCATCTCGCGCAGCGGCTCGATCGATTGCAGGATCTCCTCGCCGATCACCGGATGCGCCTTCATCTGCTCGAACTCCTCCGGCGTCAGCACGCCGCTCTTGTTGAGCACCCGGTCCTCGATGCCGATCTTGCCGACGTCGTGCAGCAGCGCCCCGATCCAGATCTTGTGCTGGAAGTCCTCGTTCTGTCCGAGCGATTTGGCGATCGTCCGGGAGAGCTCGGCGACGCGCTCGGAATGGCCGCGGGTGTAGGGATCCTTGGCGTCGATCGCGGCCGCGAACGCGCGGATCGAACTGATGAACAGCTCGCGGTTCTGACGCGCCGCCTCCTTGAGCTTCGCGACGTGGTCCTCGACATACCCCGCCATCAGGTTGAAGTCCGCCGAGAGATCGGCGAGCTCGACGACGATGCGCTGCTCGGGCAGGCGCTCGCCGAACTTGCCGGTGGCGATGCCGTGCGCGGTCTCGGAGAGCTGGCGGATCGGCTGCCCCAGCCAGCGCGAGGCGTAGAGCGCGAACAGCACCGCGAGAAGGAGCAGCAACACGGTCGCGAGCAGCGCGCTGATGACCATCCGGCGCGCCGACTCGAACGCCGCCGCTACCGGCCGGTGAACGACGACACCCCAGCCGCTCTCCTCGACCGGGCTCACCATACCCAGCATGGCGATCGCGCCGCGCTCGCTGTCGAGGGTGTATTCCGAGGTCAGGTTGAGCGGCTTCTGCGCGAAGTCCCGGAGCAGATTCGAGCGCGCGAGCGCCTGTTGGACCGACGGGCTGGCGCCCTCGGACCAGAGGAGGCTACCGTCACGGTCCACCAGGAAGACCTGCGCCTGCCCCTGCCCTTTCGCATCGCGCTCGAGCACGGCCTCCATGAGCCGCAGCCGGATGAGACTCTCGACGATCATCGACACCGCGCCGTGCTCGTCGCGAATCGGCACTGCCAGGGCGGCCACGGGCTCGTTGGTGCGCGGCAGGACCGCGAAGCGATAGATCGCCGTCTTCTGCGCCAGCGCAGCGTCGAACGCCTCGTCCAGGGCACGCTCGGGCGATTCCTCGAGGTCCGGCACGGAGAATCTCCAGCCGGTGCCGGCGAAATCGAGCACCCTGAGTGCCAGCGGCTGTCTCGCTCCGCGCACGAATTGCTGCAGGTAGGTCGTGACCCAGGGCTCGCGCAAGCGCTCCTCGACGAGCGCGGGCCCCGGCGGGGCGACCGTGCCGGCCCCGAGCTGCTCCAGCTCACGCCGCGCCCCGGCCAGATAGTCGTCGAGCTCCCGCGACAGCGATTGCGCAGAGGAGGTCAGGAAGCTCTTCTCTTCGGTGACCAGCAACTCGCGATTCTGGGCGATCAGCAGCCAGTTGGTGATCGCCAGCGGAATGGCGCCGGAGAGCAACAGGAGCAGAAACGCCACATGGCGCAGCTTCAGTCGTCTCGTCAGTAGCGGTAGGGCGCCCATGGCATCGTCGAGCCCCGACGGCCGTGGCCGCGTGGGACTTCATGGGTCATTATACGGGCGCGGAGCCGGCCCGGAGGCGGGAGAGGAACGACGCCACCTCCGAGGCCACCTCACTCGCTTCCACCCCGGCGTTGCGCTCGCCTCGGCCGGGCGCCATCGGCAGGACCCAGA
>JBDSRU010000342.1:0-7513 GCA_039929145.1 Thermoanaerobaculia bacterium | reverse complement strand
CGCGCTCGAGGTCGCCATGTAGACGTCGCACGAGGTACGGAAGACGGGCTGCAGCCCTTCGGTGATCCGTTTGTAGACCGGCATGAACTCCGGCGAACGGTGCCCCACGACCGGAGCCAGCATCGCGGCGCGGACCTCCTCCAAGACGTACACCGGGCCCGGGACGAAGTATCGAATCGCTTCGGGCATCGCTCCGCGACTCAGCCTTTCTTCCAGCGCAGCGCCGGTTTGCGCAGGCGGACGAGCAGCTCTTCAGTGGTGTAGAGGCGGCTCGCGGTGGCGCTTTCCGCGAGGCTCCAGGGACTCTCCCCCATCGGCCTCAGCCGCGGAAAGAGCTCGAGACCGGCCACGAGGACGACGTCGGCGCCGAGGAAGTGCTCGCGCAACAGATCGCGCAGTACCGCTTTTCCCTTCATCGGCTTCATCGCGATCGACCGGCCCTCGCCGACGGCCACGGCGCGAAAAGCTTCCAGTAAAGGGGGCGCCTGGAGGGGCGGCGGCGGGTCGACCTCCACGTTCATCGCCAGCCAGCCGATGCGCACGCCGGCCACCTTCGCAGCGGCGAAAAGCGCCGCGAACTCTTCAGCTGGCCCGGAGACCGCGATCAGGACGGGAGCCTTCATTTACCGGAGCTTTTTTCTTCTGGATACAAAAGGATCTCTTTTCTTTCCTGGCGGAATTCCTGTTCATCTGCGGCGAACGTCTCGAGCCATGCGCCGAGATCGGCGCTGGCGTCGCCGTCGAGCGCGCGGCGGAACCGGTCGCCGCCGGTGAGCAGATCGATCGCCGGGCGGTCGGCGACGAATTCGTACGGCGCTTCGCGCCAGCGGAAGATCTGCGGCGCGACGTTCTTCGCGGCGATCAGGATCTCGAGCCCGAGCCGATAGGAACGCAGCGCAGCGGACTCGTCGACCACCAGCTCGACACCACCGCAGACCTCTCCGCGATGCTTCTGGAACTGCGGACGGAAGTAGGTCGGTACAGCGCGGATGCCCATTGCGGCGAGCGGCAGGAGGGCTTCGGCGAGCGCCGTCGGGCGGAGCCCGGGCGCGCCGAAGAGCAGGAACGGTCGCGTCGTGCCACGCCCCTCGGAGAGCTCCGTCGCCTCGAGCAGGCAGAGCCCGGGATAGACGAGCGCCGTCGCGAAGGTCGGCATGTTGGGCGACGGCGCGATCCACGGCCGGCCGGTCGCCGGCCAGAGATCTTTTCGCCGCCAGCCTTCGACGGCGAGGACTCTCGGCAGGCGGCCCCACTGCCGGCGATGCGCCTCGAGGCGGACGATCTCGCCCAGGGTCAGCCCGTGACGCACCGGCATGCGAAAGGCGCCGACGAACGAGGCGTAGCCAGGATCCGGAAGATTCCCCTCGACGATCTCGCCACCGAGCGGATTCGGCCGGTCGAGGATCCAGACCTCGCAGCCGGCGGCGCGCGCCGCCTCGGCCGCCCACACCGCAGTCGCCGCATAGGTGTAGTAGCGCGACCCGATGTCCTGCAGATCGATGAGCAGCAGGTCGAGCCCCGTGAACGCCTCGGGGCGCGGCAGGAGCGAGCCTTCGTCGTCGCCGTAGAGCGAGACGATCTCGACGCCGGTCCACGGGTCGCGCGCGGTCGCGGACGGCACCATGTCCTGCTCGACACCGTAGTAGCCGTGCTCCGGACCGAAGAGCCGCGCCGGCGGAAGAGCCGCCGCGGCGAGCGCGAGATGTGCCGGCACACAGGCGGCTGTCACCGAAGCGCCATGCGCCAGCAGGCCGTAGCGCCGGCCGGCGAGCTCACGCGGGCTGGCGAGGAGCGTGTCGAGACCGGTATTGATCATCGACCCGAGCGCTCCGGAGGTTCGTCGCGCTCGCGGCTGAAGTCGCCGCTGCGGCCGCCGCTCTTCGCCTCGAGGCGGAGATCGGTGACCACCGCCGAGCGGTCGATCGCCTTGACCATGTCGTAGATCGCCAGCGCCGCGGCAGCGCAGGCGACGAGCGCCTCCATCTCGGCACCGGTGCGCGCCGTGACGGTCACCCGGCTGGCGATGAGCACCACGCCGGCATCGCTGTCGCGCTGCGGTTCGATCGTCACCTCGACACTGTCGAGCGGCAGCGTGTGCGCCAGCGGGATCCACTCGTCGGTGCGTTTCGCCGCTTGGATGCCGGCGAGGCGCGCTACGGCGATCGCGTCCCCCTTCGGCAGCGCAGAGAGACGCGCCACCGTCCCGGGTGAGCACAGGACGCGACAGGAGGCCTCGGCGACGCGCCGCGTCACCGGCTTTTCCGACACGTCGACCATCTGTGCCCGGCCGCGCTCGTCGAGGTGCGAGAAGGGGCTTTCCCGAAGGGTCTTGGAAGGTTTTCTGGGCATGGGCAACAACGCGCGTCGAGCTCTGCGCGCTTCGACTGAATGCTAGCATCCGCGGCTTCGCGCATCGGTCGCGAAGCGGTCGTCAGACGCACAAAAGCCCTGCGGCAAGTACCTCCGCAGGGCTTCTGGCGTCAGGCAGTACGATTCGAACGAGCGATACGGCTAGAAAGCGATCGACGACTCGAGCCAGTCAAACCGGTCTGCCCGAAGTCGCAGGCGGCTTACTTGCCCTTGTTGAGCGCGTCCTTGAGATCCTTGCCGGCCTTGAAGCGAGCGTTCTTGCTGGCCTTGATGGTGATGGTGGCGCCGGTCGCGGGATTGCGGCCCTTGCGCGCCGCACGCTTGCCGACGCTGAAGCTGCCGAAACCGGGGATCTGCACGCGATCACCCTTCTTCAGGCCCTTGGTGATCGCTTCGATGACGGAGTCGAACGCTTCACCCGCCTGCTTCTTGGTCAGACCGTCCACGTTTCCAGCGACGTACTCCACGATGTCCGCTTTTCCAGCCATCTTTCCTCCCCGGGGTCTAAGGTTTTGTCGATCGAAATCGATGACGGTGGCGACGATAAGGCAAGTGCAGGAGCCTGTCAATACAGGGCTCTGCGACGTTTTTCTTGACTCCGGAGCGGAAGTCAGGAGCGGCGTTCGAAGAGCTGGACGGTGAAGCCGTCGTGGTCGCCGGAGGGGAGCCATCGCCACACTCCCCTGGCGCTCCGCGCGGCGTGAGCCACTTCCGGAATTCTCGTCAAAGAATCGGCACGTCGGAAGCCGGAGTCGAGGCGAAGAAATTCCTCGCCGATGCTTTCGTTCTCCTCCGGCTCGAGCGAACAAGAGATCGCGACGAGAAATCCGCCCGGCGCCACCGCCACGGCCGCGCCTGCCAGCAGGCCTAGCGCCTGCGCCGCTAGGCGGTCGAGCTCGGACTCGCTCCAACGCCATTTCAACTCCGGGTGCTTGCGCAGAGTGCCGGTGCCGGTGCAGGGATAGTCGACGATGACGCGGTCGAACGCGCCCGTGAAAGGCGTGAGCTCCGCTGCCGCTGCGACGATTCCGCTGCTGATGCCGAGCCGGCGATGGTTCGCGCTGAGCGCAGCGAGGCGCGGCAGAGCGACATCGGCCGCAATCAAGCGCAGCGTGGGCTCCGTGGCGAGGAGCGCCAGCCCCTTGCCGCCGGGCGCCGCGGCGACGTCGAGAACCTTTTCGCCAGGCCGCGGTTCGGGAAGGTTCGCGGCGAGCTGCGCGACTTCGTCCTGGATGTAGAAGTCGCCGCGCGCGAAGACCGCCGTGCGCAAGGGGTTGCCCGAACGAACGACCAGGCCCTGCCTGGAGAGGCGGCTCGGCTCGGTCTCGACGCCTTCGGCGAGGAGATTCGCGGCCAGGAGGTCGCGTCCGCCCTTCTCCTTGAAGGCAAGAAGATGCATCGGCTTCTGACGGTTGTTGGCCGCGAGGAGCGTGCGCGTCACCGGCTCGCCGTACTGTGTCAGCCAGCGTCGCACCAGCGCTTCGGGATGGCTGGTTTCGATCGCCAGGAGTTCCACCGGATCCTCGGCCGTCACGGGCCAGGCAGCGGGATCCGGCTTCGCGGCGACGCGTCGCAGGACGGCGTTCACGAAACCGCCCGCTCCCTTGTGACTGCGCCGCAACGCTTCGTCGACCGCCTCGCTGACGATGGCGTGCGCCGGAACGCGATCGAGGAAGAGGAGTTGGTAGGCGGCGACCCTGAGCACCGGCAGGAGCGCCGGCTGGATCTGCTCGAAGGTCCGGCCACTGGCCGCGACGAGGACCTGGTCGAGCCGCTTCAGCCAGCGCAGCGTGCCGAAGACGATCTCGCGCAGCAACGCCTGGTCGCGTTCGTCGAACGCCGTGCCGAGGGCGGCGAGCTCGGCGTCGACGGGAGCCCGCGAGACCAGCGCGCGCTCGACGATCGACACCGCCTGGCTGCGAACTCCCCGGGTGCTCCTGGCGCCGCCGTTCGCGGGCGCGCCGCTGCCCTGCGCGGCCAGGGGCTTTCCCTCGGGGCTCAAATCAGCCGGTCTCCGAGGCCCAGGTGCAAGCCCCGGGCGAGGTCGCCGCCGGAGACCGGCCCACGACCGGCACGCTGCGCGCGCTCGATGGCGAGCACCGAGTCGCCGCCCGCGGAGACCAGGACCCGGTCTTTCTCGATCGCGACGACGATACCGGCGGCGGCGCCGTAGTAGTCGGCCGAGACCGAGGCGGCCAGTACCTTGACCCACTCCTCGCCGAACGGCAGCTCCGCTCCCGGCCAGGGTTGCAGAGCCCGGACGAGAGCCACGAGCGCTTCGGCCTCGACGTCCCATCTCATTCGAGCCTTGTCTTTGCGGATCTTGGGCGCGACCGTCACCTGGGTGGCATCCTGCTCCTTCGGAAAGATCGTTCCCTGATCGAAGCCGCGCAGCGTTTCGACCAGGAGCGGAGCGCCGAGCTCGGCGAGGCGCATGGAGAGCTCCCCTGCCGTTTCGCGCGCGCCGATCGTGAGCTCGGCGGTGAGAAGCATCGGGCCGCTGTCGAGCCCCTCTTCCATCTGCATCGTCGTGACACCGCTCGTACGATCGCTGGCGGCGATCGCCGCCTGAATCGGCGCCGCGCCGCGCCAGCGCGGCAAGAGCGAAGCGTGGAGGTTGACGCAACCGAGCCGGGGAAGATCGAGCAGCGCCCGGGGAAAAAGCTGCCCGAAAGCGACCACGACCAGACAATCGGGCCGAAGCTCCGCCAGGCGCGCGAGAAATGCGGGATCCTTGACCTTCTCCACCTGCTCGCAGGGGATTCCCAGCTCCCGGGCCGCCAGGACGACCGGCGGTTCGGTCAACCGCTGCCCGCGTTTGGCGGGTCGCGACGGCTGGGAAACCACCAGAACCGGCCGGAACTCACTGGCCGCAAGGGCCCGCAACCCCGGCACCGCGAACTCCGGCGTGCCGAAAAAGACCACTCGCTCGATCATCGAACCCAGAGGATACACGCTGGCGAGACGACAAAACGCCCCCGACCGCGGTGGCGATCGGGGGCGAAGAGGCGGTAGCTCCCCGCGCTATCTACAGTCGTCAGTTCCGGACGCGTACACAATTTCTGTGCCATAATGCCGCTGTTCGTTGCCGCTTGTAGTGACTTCTCTCACGAGGCAGCTGACTTCTCTACGGGCGCCCATCGCCCGGACGGCGGCCTCTCCGGCAGTCCCCGTTTTCACCCCTTCAAGTCTCGCCGGAATCAAATCGAGCGGCACTCCGCCGTCCGCACGCGGACCGCGTCGCCGCACAGAAAGAAGAGTTGTTGCATGGCTTTTTCCGCGTTTGACCTTCACCCCGATCTGCTCAAGGGTGTGAAGTCGCTGGGCTTCACCCGCCCGACCCCGATTCAGAACGATGCCCTCCCGCCGGCCCTCGAAGGCCGCGACGTTCTCGCCTGCGCCATGACCGGCAGCGGCAAGAGTGCGGCGTTCCTGCTCCCGATCCTCAACCGGTTGATGGGCAAGAAGCGCGGCATCACGCGCGCTCTGATCCTCACTCCGACCCGCGAGCTCGCGGCGCAGATCGACGAGCATCTGCGCGACCTCGCGGTACACACCCCGCTCTCCGGGGCGGCGATCTACGGCGGCGTCGGCATGGGCCCGCAGGAGCATGCCTTCCGCAGCGGCGTCGACGTCATCGTCGCGACTCCCGGCCGGCTCCTCGACCATTTCCAGTACAAGTACGCCAAGCTCGAGGGGCTCGAAGTCCTGGTTCTCGACGAGGCCGACCGGATGCTCGACATGGGCTTCCTGCCGGACATTCGGCGGGTGCTCAAGCACCTGCCGACCAAGCGCCAGACGCTGTTCTTCTCGGCGACGCTGCCCTATCCGATCATCGAGCTGTCGCGCGAGATGCTCAAGGATCCGGCGCTGATCTCGATCGAACGCAAGTCGGCCCCGGCCACCGGCATCACGCAATCGGTCTTCCCGGTCGCGCAGGAGCTCAAGACGCCGCTCCTCACCGCGCTCCTCGAGCGCGGCGAGATCACCAACGCCATCGTCTTCACGCGCACCAAGCACCGCGCGAATCGCGTCTTCGAACAGCTCGAGAAGCGCAAGGTCAGCGTCGCGCGAATCCACGGCAACCGCAGCCAGGCGCAGCGCACGGAGGCCCTCACCGGCTTCCGCAGCGGTCGCTACAAGATCCTGGTGGCGACCGATATCGCGGCCCGCGGCATCGACGTCGAAGCGCTTTCGCACGTCGTCAACTTCGACGTGCCGAAGATTCCGGACGACTACATTCATCGCGTCGGCCGGACGGCGCGCGCCGAGATGACCGGCGACGCCATTACGTTCGTCTCTCCCGACGAGGAGAACGAGTTGCGGGCGATCGAGCGTGCAATCGGCAAGCGCCTGCCGCGCGTCACCGTGCCCGACTTCGACTACAGCCACAAGCCGGTCGAGAAGCTCGAGATCCCTCTGCAGGACCGGATCGCCGAGATCCGGGCGCGCAAGTCCGAAGAGCGCTCACGAGCCAAGGCCAACGCCGAGCGGCGTGGCGGCGGCCGGCCCGGCGCCCCCGCATCCCCCGCCCGTGGCTCGCGTCCCTCCGCCGCAGGCGGACGTCCAGCAACCGCAGGCGGACGTCCAGCAACCGCTGGTGGACGCACCAGCGCTCCGCCCTCGCGTGCTGGCGCCGGCGCTCCACCGCGCGCACGCGTAGCGGACGGCAACACCGGCGGCGCGCCGGCAAATCCGAGCGGCGCTCCCCGCAGCGTCTTCGGACGCGGACCTGCGCCGGCCTCCGATCGTCGCGGCGCGGCCCCGAATGGCAACCGCTACGGCAAGACTCCCCCGGGACGCCGCGGGACGCGGTAGTTCCAGGCTGCAGCCGGCGCTGATCGCTGCCGTTGCCGATGCCGGAGCGCACTGGCCGCAGAGGCTCTACGCGCTCCGTGTGGTTCAATGGCAGGGAAAGCAAAGGCTCGGTAAAGGTAAGTCGCCATTGATTCGGCCGTGAGGAATCCGCGGCGCCTGTCTGTAGTTGAACAGGCGCCGTCGAACCTCCCGGCCGATTTTCTTTTGTTTTTCCATTTACCGGTCTTTTGCTTTTTTGATTCCGGCTGCACTTGCGCCCAGGCCAATCCTGCTCGGCGCGGCCGTCCGTCATCGGCGTTGCGAGAATCCCTTCGGTGCTCGGTCG
>JBDSRU010000341.1:0-4693 GCA_039929145.1 Thermoanaerobaculia bacterium | reverse complement strand
GGACGGGCTGTGCATCGCGCATCCTCGAAGGCTACGTCTCTCCGCTCACCGCAACGGCGGTCGAGCGCCTCGTCGGTGAAGGTGCGGTTCTCGTCGGGCGCACCAACATGGACGAGTTCGCCATGGGTTCATCGTGCGAGAACTCGGCTTACCAGACGACGCGCAATCCGTGGGATCTGCGTCGTGTTCCGGGCGGCTCGAGCGGCGGTTCTGCCGCTGCGGTAGCGGCGGGCGCAGTGCCGCTGGCGCTCGGTTCCGACACCGGAGGATCGATCCGGCAACCCGCCGCCTTCTGCGGCGTCGTCGGCGTGAAGCCCACCTACGGGCGGGTGTCGCGCTTTGGACTCGTGGCGTTCGGATCCTCGGTCGATCAGGTGGGGCCGCTCACCCGCGACGTCCGAGGCGCCGCCCTGGCTCTCGAGGTCATGGCCGGATGCGATCCGCGAGATGCGACCTCTTCGAGCCGTGCCGTGCCCTCGCTGCTCGATGGGATCGAAGCGGGGCTCGCGGGAATGCGCGTCGGCATCCTGCGCGAAGTTCCGGTCGCCGGGCTCGAGCCCGCGATGGCTCGCGGCTGGAGTTCGGCGCTCACCCGGCTCGAGCGGCTCGGCGCCGAGCTCGTCGACATTTCGGTGCCGAACATTCCGGCGGCGATCGCGATCTATTACGTGGTCGCCAACAGCGAGGCTTCGGCCAACCTGTCGCGCTTCGACGGCGTGCGGTTCGGGCTGCGTGTCGTCGAGGGCGGCCTCGAGGAGACCTATACCGCCACGCGGACAGCCGGTTTCGGCCACGAGGTGAAGCGGCGCATCATCCTCGGGTCGTTCGCGCTCTCGGCGGGCTACTACGACGCCTACTACGGCAGGGCGAGCGGCGTCCTGCGGGCGCTCGAACGGCAGTTCCGGGACGCCTTCGGCACCGTCGATCTCATCGCCACTCCGACCACCCCCGGCGCCGCATTCATGCTCGGCGAGAAGACCGGCGACCCGCTTGCCATGTATCTTTCGGACATCTTCACCACGCCCGCGAGCCTCGCGGGCCTTCCGGCCGTCGCCCTGCCTTGTGGTCGCGACGACGCCGGTCTGCCGCTCTCGCTGCAACTCATGGCTGCACCGTTCGGCGAGGCACGGTTGCTCTGCGCAGCGCGCGCCTTCGAAAAGGACCTGGCGTGGCGGGTGGCCCCGGAGTTCCGCGGGGAGACCGACGCTGCCTGACGGCGCCGTCTCCCGGCGTGCCGCAGGTTCCGCCACGGGCGGACGCCGGCAGCGATCCCGGGCGGCGATCGTGCTCGCGCTCCTTTTCGGCCTGAGCGGCGCGCCGCCCGGAGAGGCGGCGGCGCCGGCCGCGGTCGAGCGCTCCCGGCTCCCCAACGGCGATCGCGCCGCGCTGGTGGAGAAGCGCGACCTCTTTCTCGAGACCGTTCCGAGGCCGGGCGAAGGGCTCATCACCTTCAGCCGGCGGGTCACGGGCTCGCCGAAATACGCGGCGGAGGTTGCGAAGGCAAACGGCAACCCCAAGCGCATTCTGGCCGGCGTGCGCTATCGCGTGCCCTATCTCCTGTTGCCTCCCGAGGGCCAGCTGGCGGTCATCCGGGCGCTCTTCCCGGGCGACAAGGCCGGAACGGACAACTGGTTGCACCGCACGAAAGGCGAGAGTCTCGAGCGCGTCGCAGAGTGGTTTTCCGCCACGCCGAAGGCCCTCGGTACGCTGCGGGCGGAGAACAAGCTGGGCGGCGGGCGCCTGCCCGCCCAGACGACAGTGCGGATTCCGAACGAGATTCTGCGCGCTCCCTTTCGTTCGAAGGCTCCCGTCCTGGCCGAGGCCAGGCCTGCTGCGCCGGTGGCCCTGTCCGTTCCTCCAGCGGTAGCGGCCGTGGCGACGCCCGCCCCTCCGGCGCGGGTCGATCCGCCGGCCCCGGGCGCGAATGCCGCGGCCGCTCCGCCCGCCCCGCTCCCGGTCGAGGCGACGATCGGTGCAGAGCCGGTGATCGTCCTGAAGCCCGGAGCTGCGGCCCTTCCGGGAGTTGCCGCGCCAGCGCCGACTGCGGCGGGGCTGCTGCAATACGGCGAGGACGCCAAGGGGAAGTACGCCCTCTATCCCCTGCATGCGGGTGAGGCGCTCTATTCGAGCGTCGTCGTCCGCTTCACGGGCCGGCTCCATTCGGAAGATGTTCGCGCCATCGCAGGCGACATCGCCGAGCGCAGCGGCATCGCGGATGTCACCAGCATTCCGATCGGATTCCCGGTGCGGATCCCTTTCGATGTGCTGCTGCCGGAGTTTTTGCCGCCGAACGATCCGCGGCGGCTCGAATACGACGTCGAGCGCCGGCTCTCGGGACAGTACAAAAACGAAGTGAAAGCGCGGGGTCTCGACGGCGTCACGGTGGTTCTCGACGCCGGGCACGGGGGCATCGACGTGGGCGCTTCGATGGCAGGAGTCTGGGAGAGCCTGTACGTCTACGACATCGCCCTGCGGGTCAAGAAGACTCTCGAGACCGAAACGCTGGCGACCGTGAAAATGACCACGCGTGACGGCGCTGCCTGGACGATCGCCGACCGCGACGTTCTGCCGTTCTCGCGCGGGCATGCGGTGCTCACGACGCCGCCCTTCCCGATCACCGACACGATCATCGGAGTCAACCTCCGCTGGTACCTCGCGAACAGCCAGTACCGCCACGCCAAGACGGAAGGCTCGACGCCCGACAAGGTCGTCTTCATCTCGATTCACGCTGATTCGCTGCACCCGACGCTGCGCGGTGCCACGGCCTATATCCCGGACGCCGCCGGCACCGCCGGCACGACGCGCAAGAACGGCGCTTCGTTCACCGCCCGCAAGGAAGTTCGCGAGCAGCCGCAGGTGAGCTTTTCGCTGCAGGAGCGCCAGCGCAGCGAGGGTCTGTCGCGCGACCTTGCCGAGCGCATCATCGCCGCCTTCAAGCATGACGGTCTCGGCATCCATCCCTTCAATCCGGTGCGGGACCGCATCTTTCGCGGCCGCCGGGCCTGGGTGCCCGCGGTGCTGCGCTACAACGCCATTCCGGCGAAGCTCCTGCTGGAAGTGTGCAATCTGGCCAACGTCGAGGACCGCACCCTGCTCACCACGCGCGCCTTCCGCCAGCGCGTCGCGGGTTCGGTCGTCGATGGTCTGCTGAGCTACTTCGGCGCCGCCCGCTAGATCGGCGGGGGAGGGGTGGCGCCCGGAGGCGCCGCCGTCAGGCCGGTCGAGTCAGGTAGCGTTCGATGCGCGACAGGGAGTAGCGCTCGTCGCCGATCTGCAGGGTCTCGCCGACTCGTTTCCCGAGGAGCTGCTTGCCGAGCTCGGACTCGTACGACACCACGCCGCTTTCCGGCCGGCTCTCCCAGGGGCCCAGCACAGCGAGCTCGCGCTGATTGCCGTTCGGGGCGAGCAGGATCAAGCGGGCCCCGATGCGAGTCTCGGTGATATCGAGATTGTCGAAGTCGATCGGGCGGGCGCGTTCGAGGTCGCGATGCAGCGCGGCGAGGCGGGAGTTCAGGTACTCGTGACGTTCGCGCGCCGATTTGTATTCGAAGTTCTCGCGCAGGTCGCCCATGGCCCGCGCCTCTTCTATCGCCTTGCGGTTGGCCGGAATCTCGACTTCCGCCAGACGTTTGAGCTCGAGCCGCTTTGCCGAGATCGACGCGGCGCTGGCGTAGAGCGCGTGCCCGGTCTCCTCACGGAGAGTGGGGAAACGCAACAGCAGCCCGTTCCTGAGCAGCTCCTTCTGGAACGAGTCGAGCGCGTTGGTTCGGGAGATCGCTTCGAGTGCCGTCATCGCCTGCTCGAGGGTGAGCTGTGCGAACAATCGCGGCAGCGTCCCGCCGGAGTCAGCGAGCGCGCGCAGCCGCCCCTTGAACGGTCCGAAGTCGTCACTCGCCAGCGCGGCGAGAATCTGCTGGGCGAGCCGCAGGGGGTTGCGGCCGCGCAGCGCTTCGTCCTCCGCGGCGCGCTCTGCGAGCCAGGTGAAGGCCGCCGGGCCCTTGCGCGGCTGCGAGAGCACATCGTCGAGCAGCCGGTCGAGGTCTGCCGGAGCTTCCGCTCCGATCGCAGTTGCGAGAAGGTTCAGCACCCTGGGATCGGACTCGCGCAGCAATTGATCGCGGTAGATTGACGGCCAATCGTCCCGCCGCTCCCGGAGCATCGTGAGGGCGCGCTCGCGCAGCACCCGGTCGTCCAAACCCGTGAGGAGCTTGCGGGCGTCCGAGGTCGAACCGAGGAGCTCCTCGACCGACCAGGCGAGGTCGGCGGGGAGGTGACCGGCGCGCTCGAGCGCGAACCAGGTTTCGAAGGCGAAGGCCGGTTCGTTCTCCCGGCGCTCACCGGCGAGCCGTCCCAGGACTCCGGCCATGAAGCGTGCGAGCGTCGCATCGCGATCGGCGTTGCGCCGGAAGAGGTCGAGCTTCTCCCGCGGAGTCGCCTTTTCGAACGACTTCCTGACCGAGGCGAGCGCCCCGGCCGTCGAACTCTCCCAGCGATAGAGCTGGCGGCCGCCGGTGCTCGCCATGATCTGCGGATGCTTGCGCGCGTTGTTCCACCACGACGTCCACTGTGCCTCGGAGACGATGCCGGCCAGCGTGTCGCGGATCTCGGCGCCGAGGAGCGGCCGGCCGGCCGCCTCGAGCACGGCGCGCAGGAGCTCGGCGGGCTGCTCGTCGCGAAGCTTCGCGAGACCCAC
>JBDSRU010000340.1:0-10821 GCA_039929145.1 Thermoanaerobaculia bacterium | reverse complement strand
CCGCATTCTCGAAGATGCCGGCTTCCGCGTCGAAGTCGCCTCGGACGGCGACGAGGCGCTTCGCCGGCTGGCGGTCGAAGCGTTCGACTGCCTGGTCACCGACATCGAGATGCCGAACCTCGACGGCTTCGAGCTCACGGCGCAGCTGCGGCAGATCGAGCGTTTCGCCCACTTGCCGATCGTCGTCGTCTCGACTCGTGAAAGCTCCGAGGATCGCCTGCGCGGCCTGCGCGCCGGCGCCGACGCCTACCTCACCAAGCAGAGCCTGGTGGCGACCGATCTCGTCGAAACCGTGCGCCGCCTCACGGGCAACTGAGCTCGCCTGCGATCGTGGCATCGACCCCCGCAGTGAAGCTCAAAGTCGTCATCGTCGACGACTCCTCGTCGGTGCGGGCGGTTCTGCGCCGCTTTCTCGCCCAGTCGACCGACATCCAGGTCATCGGCGAAGCGGCCGACGGCGAGACCGCGGTCGATCTGGTCGATCGCCTGCGCCCTGACGTACTCCTGCTCGACATCGTCATGCCGGTGCTGGACGGCTTCGGCGTCCTCGCGCGCCTGCGGCGCGACCGCCCGGTGCCCACCATCCTCCTGACCTCGCGCGCCGACCGCAGCGAAGTTCGCGCGGCCTTTCAGGCGCTCGGTTCGGGCGCGGTCGAGTTGCTGCCTAAGCCCGAGGATCCCGACAGCTGGCATCTGCTTGCCGAAACCTTGCCGGCGGTGATCCGCGCCGCCGCCGCGGCGCGCGTCAGGCCACCCGCCGGAGCGGGCGTCCCGGGCCCAAGCAGGGGCGGGAGCGGCGCGTTTGCTCTCCCGCCCGCGGCCCACGTCCCGGCGGTGCCCCGCATCAGCCGCGAGAGCGGCCGCGAAATCGCCTGGCTTGCCATCGGGGCGTCGACCGGCGGACCCGCCGCGGTGCGCGACCTGCTCGCGGCGTTGCCGGCGCCGGCGCCGTTTCCGATCCTCGTCGTGCAGCACATCGCCGCCGGGTTCGAAAGCGGGCTCGCCGAATGGCTCGGATCGACTCTCGGTCTCGATGTGAGGATCGCGCTTGCCGGCGAGGAGCCGGGCCCCGGCGCGGTCCGCATCGCTCCAGGCGGAGCCCACCTGCGGCTGGGCTCCGAAGGCCGGCTCCAGCTCGACACTGAGACGCCGCCGCGCCGCGGGCACCGCCCGTCCGTCGACGTCCTCTTCCGCTCGCTCGACGAGGGCGCCGCGCAGCGCGTCGTGGCGGTGCTTCTCACCGGGATGGGCACCGACGGCGCCGAAGGCATGCACGAGCTGCGCAAGGCGGGGGCGTTGTGTTTCGCCCAGGACGAAGCGAGCTCAGCGGTTTTCGGCATGCCGCGCGCCGCGATCGAGCTCGGCGCGGCCGAGCTCGTCCTCGCCCCGACGGCGATCGGAGTCGAGATCGCGCGCCGCCTGCGAGAGAACCGATGAGCCGCGCGCTCCTCGAGCTCGCAACCCTCGTCCGGCGCGAGACCGGCAACGAGCTTCCGGAGGGCCGACTGCCGTATCTGCGCGAGGCCGCGGAGCGCCGCTGTCGCGTCACCGGACGCACCGACCTCGCCGAGTACGTATCGGCGCTCGCCGCCGATGAGCTTCCCGGCGAGTGGGCGACCCTCGCCACCCTGCTGACGATCAAGGAGTCGACCTTCTTCCGCGTGCCTTTGCAATGGGACCGCATCCGCGACCAGCTCCTGCCCGAGCTCGTTCTCGCCCGGTCGGGCAGCCGGCGGCTACGCTGCTGGAGCGCCGCTTGCGCGGCCGGAGAAGAGCCGGCAACGCTCGCGCTGGTGCTCGACGAGTCGCCGCTGCTGGCCGGTTGGGACTGGCGGATCCTCGCCACCGATCTCGATCCCGACGCGCTTGCCCACGCCCGGCGCGGCCTCTACGGAGATCGAGCCGTGGCGGGCGTTCCCGCCAGGATGCTCGCCACTTCCTTCACTCGTCGAGGACAACTCTACGAGCTCGATCCGCGCTTGCGCGGGCGCATCGACTACCAGCAGATGAACCTCTCCCGCCTGCCCTACCGCCTGGCGGAGCCGGCGTTCGACCTCATCCTGCTGCGCAACGTCCTGATCTACTTCCGGCAGCAGCTCCAGGCCGAAGTCGTGGCCGAAACGGCGCGCCGTCTGGCGCGTCCCGGCGCGCTCTTTCTCGGCGGCTCGGAGACGCTCTGGCGGGTGCAGGACACTCTGCATGCGGTCGATCTCGGCGGCTGCTTCTGCTACCGCCTGCCGGAGGACGAAGCGGCTTCCGGCGAGCTGCAACGGGGCGCCGCACGGTCCCGGCCCCCTGTCTCCGGGCCGCAGAAGGCCAGCTCGAGAAACGCTGACGGGAAAGCTTCGCGCCCCGGCACTTCGGCGCAGCGACTGCCGCCCGCGACGCCCGCGACGCCTCTGGCAGCCATCCTGCCAGCGCCGCCGGCCACGACCCTTGCGCCGACGCCCGCGGAGCGCATGCTGGCGGCGATCGCGCACCTCGAAGCGGACCGCCTCGAAGAGGCCGCCCGCGAAGCCGATCTAGCCCTGGCAGGCGACCCGGCCGATCCTGCCGCGCATGTGCTCAGCGGACTGGTCGACGAGCTCGCCGGCCGGGCCGACGCCGCGGCCGACGCCTTTCGGGCGGCGCTCTATCTCGACCCCGATCTGCCGCAGGTGCGCTTCCGGCTCGCGCACTGCCTGCGTCGGGCTGGCAAGCCCGAGCTCGCCCTGCGACAGATCCGTGAGGTGGTGGCGACGCTCGAGCGCGGTGGCGGACGGAACCTGCCCGTGCTGGACGGACGATTGCTGCCGGGTCCAGCGGAGACTCTCCGCCTGGCGCGCGGCGCGCTCGATTCCCGCCGTCAGCCGACCTAGGAGCCTGCGCAGCTCAGCGACCGAGCTGGCGGCGCAGCAGCTCGTTCTCGAAGGCGATGCCGACCTGTTCGGCCGCGACTTCCAGCAGCTCGACGTCGCGCAGCGCACGGGAGCTCGTGCCGTTGTCGGCGTAGACCACCGCGATGACGCGCTCGCTGCCGGCGACCGGAAAAACCACCACCTGGTCGTTCGTGGGCGGGCCCAGGATCGAGGCCAATCCGGCCGGAAGCGCAGCCCGCTGGAAGTTCGCGGTGCGCACCTGCGATGTGGCGAGGGCCTCCTGCAGGAGGCCCTCCGGCACGATCTCGAGCCGGCGCACGGCGCTCGCCAGGGGACTCCCGTTGCGGGCGAAACCGAACGCACCGAGCGGTGCCAATCGATCGCGCTTGACGAGGAAGATCACCGCGCGCTCATAGGACTCGGAGACCAGCTGCATGAGATTGAGCGCCACGGTGGCGCTCGCCAGGCCGGATTTCAGGTCGCCGAACACCCGCTGCAGGCGACGCAGCCCCGGCTCGCCTCGTCCCGGGCCCTCGGCGCCGCGCAGAGGAGGGGCCGTCTCGAGGAGGTTGGCAAGGCAGGCGCGCACGGTCTCGAGCTCGGCAGGCACCGCGGCGACCGCGCCGTGCCGGTAAGCGACCTGCATGGCGTTGTTCGAATCGACCAGCACCACGAGTCGCGCCTCCGGACGCGATTCGCGCAGCGCGGCGAGAAGCTCGGCGTCGAGGGCGTCAGCCCGCGCGTCGATGAGCAGGATGTCGGTATCGCCCTCGTCGGCGGCGTCGGAAGCGCGGGCCAGCGTGACCCGCCGCAGAGTCGCCTGGCCGCCCACCGACAGACGCAGTTGGCGGATGAACTCGCGGTCGGGTGAGAGCACCCGGACGACGGGTCCGGCAAAGGTCCCGACCTCCTCATCGATCAGTCCGTCGAAGGCGTCGTCCGAAGCTTCGCCGACTGTCTTGGTCGCGCCGAGCCGGTCGCGTTCGTCGAAGATGCGCGCCGCCTCGAGCAGCACGACGTTCGACCCCAGCCCCGAGCTGGGCTCGAGGTCGAAGGCCTCCGTTCCGATCTCGTCGATCGGCCGGATCTCGTCGAGCGCGAAGTCGAAGCTGCCGCGGTCCCAGCGGAAGACCTGCTCGACCGCGAGCTCGAGCTGCAGGCGGACGACGCTCTCGAGCACCTCCCGGCTCAGCTGGCCTTCCTCGACGAGCATCCGCCCGAGTGAGCGCCGCGGCGTCCCCTCTGCCTGGCGCGCCATGACGGCGCCGAGGGCCGTAGCGTCGAGGTAGCCCCGTTCTACGAGGAGCTGCCCCAGGCGCGGCGCGCCCGGTGCCCGCGCCGCGACCAGCGCCCCGTCGTGGAAGCCGAATCGTGCCTGCTCGCCGTCGCGCTCGAGCTCGAGCGTTCCGGTGCGCTTGCCCAGGAGAATGAACTGGAGAACATCGCCCACTGCGACGTCTTCGAGGCTGCCGGAGATCGACATCGATCGCTGACTCTATACCCCGCATACACTTGCCGAAGAGACCGGCGCCACAGCGCCCCAACCTTGAGCCGTCGCTTTACGTAGGAGGGATTGCATGCGATCGATGGCACGACTCTGCTCGACAGCGGGTCCCGCACTCTGGCTGGGTCTCGCTTTTTACCCGTTGATCGCCCTCCCGGCCGCCGCTGCGACCGGCCCCTGGGTGGAGAACGAACAGGCGCGTGTGCGCCTCGTAGCGGCCCGCTCCGCGAGAGGTCCCGCGGGCAGCTCGGCAGGCAGCGCGGCGACGATCGACCTCGGCCTCGAGTTCGAGCTCGAAACCGGCTGGCACGTCTACTGGAGCAACAGCGGCGATGCCGGCTATCCGCCCCGGCTCGATCTCTCTCGCACTCCGGCGCTCGCCGGCGCGCGCCTCCTCTTTCCCGCGCCGCACCGCTTCGACCTGCCCGGCGGCCTGGTGAGCTTCGGCTACGAGGACCACGTGCTCTATCCGATCGCTCCCGGGTTCGAGGTCCCCGCCGACGGCGAAGGGCCGCTCGCTCCCGTGCTCGCACGCCTCGACTACCTCGTCTGCCGTGAGGAGTGCATCCCCTACACCGCCGAGCTCACGCTCGATCTCGAGGCAGCGCGCCGGCGCGACGGCCCCGAAGGGGTCGCGACCCGGGCGCGACTCGCCGCGACCCGCGCTTCGCTGCCCGCCGGTCCGGGCGCAATCGCCGGCGCCCCGCAGGTGACGCTTCGCGTCGAGCCCGGCCCGGCGTCTTCGCTCGTCCTCGTCTTCGCCACCTCCGGCGGTGCGCTCCGCGCCGCCGGGCCCGATCTTTTCTTCGAAGTCCACCCGCTGTTCGCGCTGGACCGGCCCCAATTCACCGCTGCGGCCGACGGCCTGCGTTTCCGCGTGCCGTTCCGCGCCCTCGACGAAACTCGTCCGTTGCCGGCGACGACGACCTTCGCCTGGACCCTGACCGGACTCGAACGGGACGCCGGCGCCGCTGCCGATTCGAGTTCCGGGGCTCTCGGCGTGGCGCTCGCGGGCTCGGCCACGGTAGAGATTCCGCATCTGCGCAACTCCGAATCCCCTCCGGGTGCAGGCCGGCCTTCAAATCTCTGGATGGGTGTCGCGCTGCTCGCCGGTGTCCTGGCCCTGTTCCTGCTTCTGCGCTCTCGACGCTCCAGGTGAGCGCCAGAACGACACTTGAACCGAATACCAAGGAGACATCGATGAAGACCCGCAACGCAGTCGCCCGCCACCTCGCTCTCTGCACCGCCCTGCTCGCCGGCGGCCTCGTCAGCACCTCCGCCCAGGCCGCGGTCGCAGTCGGGGACAGCGCCCCGGCTTTCGAGCTCCTCGACCTCAATGGCAAGAAGGTGGCCTTGTCCGATTTCGCCGGCAAGACCGTGGTCCTCGAGTGGATCAACCCCGAATGTCCGGTGTCCCGCGGCTACGCCGAGAAAAAGATCATGATCGCGACTGCGGCGGCCCACCCTGAGGCCGTCTGGCTGGGGATCAACAGCACCCACGCCAAGCATGCCGACTTCGTGGCGCCCGCGGAGCATCTGGCTTACGACAGCAAGCAGGGCATCGCCTATCCGGTGCTCTACGATTCCTCGGGCGAGGTCGGGCGAGCCTACGGCGCCAAGACGACGCCCCACATGTTCATCATCGACGGTGCGGGCAAAGTGGCCTACAACGGCGCCATCGACAGCGGCCCCGGGGCGGCGAGCACCAACTACGTCGGAGCCGCGCTCACTGCGCTCGCGGCCGGCAAGCGTCCCGACCCGGCGACCACCAAGCCGATGGGCTGTTCGGTGAAATACGCCGACTGAGGCCCCAATCCGGGATCAGAACGGCCCGCCGAGCTCGCGGATCGTCAGTTTCTTCTTGACGCCGAGTCCGACGCCGTCGCCCAAGGGCAGCAAGACGGTCGCGAGCTGGGGATGAATCATGAAGTAGGGATTGAAGCGCTCGATCTCCCGCGCCGCCGCGTCGTCCTCGGCGCGCAGGCGCGGATCGGCTATCGCGCCGTGCCAGAGCAGGTTGTCGACGACGACAAGACCGCCGACGGCGAGCAGCGGCAACGTGAGGTCGAGGCAACGCCGGTAGTCGCGCTTGTCGCCATCGATGTAGACCATGTCGAACGGCCCACGAACTCCGCGCAGGACTTCCAGGGCCTCACCCTCGAGCAGCTCGATCCGGGGCAGGACACCGCCGGTCTCGAGGTACTGGCGGGCAATCGCGATCCGGGCAGGATCGCGCTCGATCGTGACGACCTGGCCTTCCCGCGCCCCTCGCGCGAGGCGAAGCGTGCCGTATCCGATGGCCGAGCCGATCTCGAGAATCCTGCCGGCGGGCCGGCTCGCTGCCAGCGCCTCGAGCAGACGGCCGAGCTCGGGCAGCGCGATCGGAATGTCGTTCTCGCGCGCATACTTCTCCATCTCCGCAACCAGGGCGTCGTGGAACGGGCGGAGCGATTCGAGGTACTTCGCCTGCGCCGGGCGGAGGATCGGCGACGCCTGGGGCTTACTCATCGCCATCCGCAACGGCATCGTCCGTCGCTGCGGCCCGCCAGGCGAGAATCTCGATACTGACGGAGCGCCGGTCGGCCTGGTCTCCCGAGCGCAGCTGGAAGTTGGGCTCGATCCGCACGTCGCACTCGACAGGCGCCGCCGTCGGCGGCACCGGAATGAGAATCTCGATTCCGCTGCCGTCCGCTCCGTCGCCCGAAATCTCGGCTTGAAAGTCGCCGCAGGAAGAGCGCAGGCGGATTTTCGAGCTCGTCTCTCCCGAGAGCCTCTCGACCCGCCCGCTGCCCGGCGCCGGCAGTCCGAGGCGCAGCAGGATCTCACCCGGACCCTGCAGAGGACCGATCTGAAAGGTCCCGGGACCGGCGCCGGCGAGCGGCCGGCGCGACAGGATCTGGCGATCCCGACCGGGTTCGCCCGGCAACCAACTGGGGGAAAAGCGCACCGCTGGCGCCGACGGCGACGGTTCAGGGACACGCACCCTGGCGACCGCATACTCGAGCCTGGCCACCTCCGGACTGGGGCCGCGAAGGCGGAAACGCCCGCCGGCGCCGGCATGCAGACCCGCCGTCAGCGTGTAGAGACCGGGAGACAACGGTTCCGAAACCGCCGACTGATAGATCCGCACCTTGTAGGCGATCTCGTGGCCCTGCCGGAACTCTCCCGGCGGCGCGTGGTCGAAGGTGCGCAGCACCGAACCGGGCTCATCCACCAGGTGAAGAAAGACGCGCGGCACCGCTCCCGCCGCGAAATCGACCAGCGGCATGATGCGCACTTCGAGGTCGACAAAGGAGCCGAGCTCGAGCTGGAGCTCGGCCGGCGCGACCGCGAGCTCGGCCACCGGTTCGCCGGCGCCGCGGCAGCCGTGGAGCAGCAGCCAGGGCAGGATCAGGGCGAGCCGCTGCACGCGTCGCATCAGATGCCGGCGCCGCCGTCCGGAAAATAGGTCGCGCTGCAGCTCGGGCCTTCCCACACGGTCGCCGAGCGAATCGACGCAGCAGGCAGTTGCTCCCGCATCCGCTCGCAGAACCACGCCGCGAGGCGCTCGGTCGTCGGGCTCTCGATATCGAACGGCGGCACGGTATTGATGTCGCGATGATCGAAGCGGGAGGCGAGCTCGTCGAGCGCGCGCCGGGCGGCGACGAAATCGAAAGCCATGCCCTCGCCGTCGAGCTCTGCCGCGACGATCTCGACCGAGACTCGCCAGCTGTGTCCGTGGACCGGTTCTGCAGCGCCGCGATAGGAGAGCAGATGGTGCGCCGCCTCGAAAGCGGAGTGAACGTCGACACGATAGCGAGCCACGGTCGAATCGTAGTCGCTCGGCGCGGAGGCCGCAATCGGCCGGGCGGAGGGCGCGATCAGACCCGGGCTTCGGAGGGCGCCAGGAGCTGTTCGACTCGCGCCACGACCATCTCGAGCGCGACGCGATTTTCGCCGCCCTCGGGAACGATCACGTCGGCCCAGCGCTTCGACGGTTCCACGAATTCGAGATGCATCGGACGAACGGTCAGCATGTACTGGCGCAGCACGTCGCCGACTGCGCGCCCGCGCTCGCTGATGTCGCGCCGGATCCGTCGCACGAGGCGGACGTCGGGGTCCGTGTCGACGAAAACCTTGAAGTCGAGCAGCTGCCGGACCTCCAGCTCAGCGAACAGCAGAATGCCCTCCACCAGGACGACCGGCCGCGGCTCGATGCGCCGCGTCGCCTCCGTCCTGCGATGGCTCACGAAGTCGTAGACCGGAAGCTCGATCGCCCGCCCGCTCTTCAGGGTGCGCAGATGTTCGACGAAAAGCGGCGTGTCGAGCGCGTCGAGATGATCGAAGTTGTACTCCACCAGCTGCTCGACACTCTGCCACTCGACGTCGCGGTAGTAGTTGTCCTGGGCCAGAAAGGCGATGCGGTCCGTGCCGACCGCCTCGAGAATCTCGCGCGCGACCGTGGTCTTGCCGGAACCGGTCCCGCCGGCGACACCGAGAATCATCGCGGTCATGTACGGATTCTATCGAACGCCGGTCCGGAAGCGGGCCCGATCGACCCGATCCCGCTCCATCCGGCCCGGTGCGACGGCCTGACGATTTCTAACCGGCGATTTCGCCTATGGCTGCGGGTCGGTATCGCCACCGCCTCCGCCGTCCTCCGCTTCGTGCGCGGTGCGCTGTTGCTCGTCCACGAGCTCGCCCGCCGCCTGCGCCTTCTCCTCGGCGGTCGCGTCGCTCGCCTGGATCTCGCGGAAACGCTCCTCGTAGCCAGCGGCCTTCTCCTCGAGCTCCCGGGTCTTCGTGCTTTCGCTGGTCGTCGTGGCCGGTTCGACGGGGGCCTCGCGCACCTTTCCGGCCGGTTTGGAGCAGCCGTTCGCCGACCCCAGAAGCATCGCGATGCAAGCGAGCACCGCTAGGACCGGACCTTTCGTGGGCAATGTCATGGCAACCTCCTGACGGTCCGCAGCAAGATGCTGGAGCCGCACTCTAGCGCTGACAGCGCGGACAATAGAAGGAGCTCCTGCCGCCCTGAACGATGCGGCGCAACGTCGAGCCGCACGTTGGACAGGCCTCCCCCGCCCGCCCGTACACGGCGAGCGAGCCCTGGAATTCGCCTTCCCGCCCGGTGCCGTCGGTGAAGTCGTTGAGCGTCGTTCCGCCCTCGACGATGGCGCGCTCGAGAATTTCGACCACCGCGACAGCGAGGCGCTGCCAGCGCTCGGCGCCGATGCGCGCCACCGAGCGCGCTGGATGGATTCCGGCGCGATGCAGAGCCTCGGTGGCGTAGATGTTTCCCACCCCCACGACCAGCCGGCCGTCCATCAGAAAGCTCTTCACCGGCCCGCGCCTGCCGCGGGCGAGCCCGGCGAGCTGGGCGCCGGAGAGCGCCGGATCGAGCGGCTCGGCGCCGAGGTGGTGGAAGTGGCGGTCGGCATCGAGGCCTGCCGTCGCAGCGACGAAAGCCACCCCGAAGCGGCGCGGGTCGCGCAGACGCAGCCGCTCCCCGCCGTCGAGGCTGAAGCTGAGGTGCTCGTGCGCCTCGCGCTGAGTGGCCGAGGGCGCGAGGGTGAGGCGGCCGCTCATGCCGAGGTGGATCACCAGGGTCGCCCCGCGCTCGACCTCGATCAGCAGGTACTTGCTTCGCCGCCGGAGGCGCTCGATGCGCCGGCCGGAAAGGGTGGCCAGCGCGCGCCGGTCGAGCGGCTCGCGCAGCGCTGGCGCATGGACCTGCACGTCGAGCACGCGCCGGCCTGCGAGACGGGGCTCGAGACTGCGCCTCAGGACCTCGATCTCGGGCAGCTCGGGCACGGTTGCATTCTGCCCTCTTGACAAACTTTCCGGGATAGCGTAAAAAAGGCGTAAATGTACCAGGAAGCCACCCTCCCGCTTTTCCCCATGCTCCCCGCGGCAGGACGCCCGGCGCCAGACGCCGAGGCACTGCGCCGCCGTTCCGGCGTCGATTACTTCGACCTGCTGGTGCGCGAGATCCTCAACAAGTCGAATCCCGCAAGCTCCGCCCGCCTGCCTTTCGACTGGACGATCAACCCCTACCGCGGCTGCGAGTTCGGTTGCGTCTACTGCTACGCCCGCTCGACCCACGGCTTCTTCGAGTCGACCAGCCCGGAAGAGTTCGAGAGCCGCATCTTCGTCAAGCGCAACGCCGCCGAGCGGCTCCTCCAGCGATTGAGGAAGAGCGACCTGCGCGGCCAGACGATCGCGATCGGTACCGCGACCGATCCCTACCAACCGGCGGAGAAGCACTTCGGAGTCACCCGGTCGCTGCTCGAGGTCTTCACCGGTGTCGAGGGGCTGAATCTGTCGATCACCACCAAGTCGCCCCTGGTGCTGAAGGACCTCGATCTCCTTTCGGAGCTCGATCGCCGGCACTCGATCGAGATTCAGATGTCGATCACCACCGTCGACCGCGAGCTGGCGAGAAAGCTGGATCCGAAAGCACCCGACCCGCAGGCCCGCCTG
>JBDSRU010000339.1:0-5155 GCA_039929145.1 Thermoanaerobaculia bacterium | reverse complement strand
CGAGGCGAACGCCAGCCAGATCGAAGAGGCCTTAGCACTCGCTGAGCGCACCTTCGGCGTCTGGCGCAAGGTCGATTTCAGTGTGCGCGCCGAAAAGATGCGCCGTGCCGCCGAAATCCTCGAAGAGGACAAGCGCCGCTTCGGCGAGATCATGACGCTCGAGATGGGCAAGCCGATCGGCGCCGCCGTCGCCGAGGTCAAGAAGTGCGCCTCCGTCTGCCGCTACTACGCCGAGCACGCCGAGGCCTTTCTCGCGCCAGAGACGATCGCTACCGACGCCGGCCGGAGCTACGTACGCTGCGACCCGCTGGGCTGCGTGCTGGCGGTGATGCCGTGGAACTTCCCGTTCTGGCAGGTGCTGCGCTTCGCCGCGCCGACGCTCATGGCCGGCAATGTCGGCCTGCTCAAGCACGCCTCGAATGTCCCGCAGTCGGCGCTCGCCATCGCCGAGGTGTTCGCGCGCGCCGGCTTTCCGGAGGGCTGCTTCCAGACCCTGCTCGTCGGCAGCGCGGCGGTCGGGAAATTGATCGACGATCCGCGCATTGCGGCGGTGACTCTCACCGGCAGCGAGGCAGCGGGTGTCGCCGTCGGTCGCGCCGCGGGCGCGCAGATCAAGAAGGCGGTGCTCGAACTGGGCGGCAGCGACCCGTTCGTCGTGCTGCCGTCGGCCGACCTTGCAAAGGCCGCCACCACTGCGGTCAAGGCGCGCACGATCAACAACGGCCAGTCGTGCATCGCGGCGAAGCGCTTCATCGTCCACGAAGCGGTCTACGACCGTTTCGTCGAGCTCTTCGTCGCCGGAATGAAAGCTCTCGTCGTCGGGGATCCGCTCGACCCGGTGACCGAGATCGGGCCGCTCGCGACGGCACCGATCCGCGACGAGCTGGCCGAGCAGGTCGAGCGCTCGGTGGCGGCCGGAGCCAAAGTGCTGCTCGGCGGCAAGGCTCTCCCCGGCCCGGGCTACTTCTACGCGCCGACCGTTCTCGCCGATCCCGCACCGGGCTCTCCGGCGTGGAACGACGAGCTCTTCGGGCCGGTGGCCACGCTGTTCAGGGTGCGTGATCTCGACGCCGCGATCGCGCTCGCCAACCACCCGTCGTTCGGCCTCGGCGCCTCGGCCTGGACGAGCGATTCCGCCGAGCAGGAGCGCTTCGCAGCCGAACTCGAAGCTGGCTCGGTCTTTCTCAACGGCATGGTGAAGAGCGATCCGCGCCTGCCGTTCGGAGGCATCAAGCGCTCGGGTTTCGGGCGCGAGCTCTCCCACCACGGCATCCGCGAGTTCGTCAACATCAAGACCGTATGGATCGCATGAAGAGCAGGTGACAGGGCTGGCTCCTGCGGGAGCCGCATGGCACCTCCTTCGCATAGCTTGTTGAGACGGCGCTTGGCGCGAGAGCGCAAGTGCGTGCTCCAGGCCAGTCAGCCGCGCCCGAGGGTGTGGCCAACGGCAATTTTGGGCTGTCTGCAGCTCCATTTTGGTAAATCGGCTTTGAAACGAGGAGATCGGAAATGCGAAAAGAATGGATGAAGGCGACTTTTGTCGGCGCTTTGATGGTGTGTGCGCTGAGGGTACCGGCCGCGGCGGGAGAGATCTCGATCGAAGGTCAGTTCGGCTACTACGACCCGGACTCGGTCGATGACACGTCTCAGGTCTACGGCGGCGCTTTTGGCTACAAGCCGACGGATGAGTTCGGCATGCTGCTCGCGGCGGGCGTCATCGACCTCGAGGACGATCTGCTGGACATTGAAGATTCGAACCTGCGTTACCAGCTGTTCCTGGTGGACCTCTCCTTCCAGTGGTTCCCGGGCGGCCGGAGCTTCTACGTCTTCGCCGGCCCGGGCTTCTCGACCATCGACGTCGAGTACGACGTTCCCGGTGACAACAACGACGGCGAGGACTCCCAGAGCGACTTCACGCTCAACGGCGGGCTCGGCTTCGTGGCCAAACTCGGCGAGAACTTCTTCATCCGTCCCGAGGTGAAGGCACGCTGGTATCAGGATCAGGAGTTCGAGAGCGACCAGATCGACTCCTATGACGGTCTCGATGTGCAGTACACCGTCGGCCTGGGCTGGACCTTCTAGGTCAGCAGCCGACAGCGATCGACGAGGGCGACAGGCACGGATCTCTTCGGAGGTCCGTGCCTGTTCCTCGTTTTCTTGGGATTCTCCTGCCGCAGGTGGTTCGCGCGACGCGATTAGCCGAGCCTAGCCATCACATGCTTGACCACGGTGTAATCCTCGAGCGCGTACATCGACATGTCCTTGCCATAGCCAGACTGCTTGAAGCCGCCGTGTGGCATCTCGGAGACCAGCGGCATGTGGTCGTTGATCCACACCGTGCCGAAACGGAGCCTCCGCGCCGCCGAGAGCGCGCGGCCGACGTCGCGCGTCCAGACCGACGCGGCGAGGCCGTAGTCGACGTCGTTGGCGAAACGGATCGCCTCGTCGTCGCTGGCGAAAGGGGTGACGGTCACGACCGGGCCGACGACCTCGCGCTGGACGATCTCGTCCCGCTGATCCACGTCGGCGATCAGGGTCGGCTGATAGTAGAAGCCCTTGCCAGGGACTCGCTGGCCGCCAGTGACCAGGCGTCCACGGCCGGCGCCGCCTCCGCCTTCTCCGGACACCGCGCGCTCGACGAAGCCGGCGACGCGGTCCTGCTGCTCTTTTGAGACCACCGGGCCGATGAAAGAGTTGTCGTCTTCGAGCGGTCCCCAGGTGACCGACTCGACCACTGTCGTCATCGTCTCGAGCAGCCTGTCGTAGATCTTCGGTCCGCCGTAGATTCGCGTTGCCGCGGTGCAATCCTGGCCGCTGTTGGCGAAGCTCGCGAGCTTGAGCACGGCGGCGACCTGCTCGAGGTCGGCATCGTCGAAGACGACCACGGGCGCCTTACCGCCGAGCTCGAGGTGGACGCGCTTCAGGCTCTCGGCGGCGGTCCGGGCGACGATCCTGCCCGTTCCGACGTCGCCGGTGATCGAGACCATGCCGACTTTCGGATGGCGCACGAGGCCCGCTCCCACCGGCTCGCCGTGGCCGGTGAGGACGTTGAAGACTCCGGCGGGGAAGATGTCAGCTGCGAGCTCGGCGAGACGCAGCGACGAGAGCGGTGTCTGTTCCGATGGCTTGAGGATGACCGTGTTGCCCGCGGCGAGAGCCGGTCCGATCTTCCAGATCGCCATCATCAGCGGGTAGTTCCACGGCGCGATCGACGCCACGACACCCACCGGCTCGCGGCGGGTAAACGAGGTGTAGCCCGCGAGGTACTCACCTGCGGCCTTCCCCTCCATGCAGCGCGCCGCGCCGGCGAAGAAGCGCAGGTTGTCGACCACGAACGGGATCTCGCTCTTCGCCAGCCAGTGCGGCTTGCCGACATTCGCCGCTTCGAGCAGCGCGAGCTCGTCGGCGTGGGCTTCGATGCGATCGGCGAGCTTCAGCAGCATCCCGGCGCGCTCGCCGGGAGTGCGGTCGAACCAGCTCTCGAAGGCGTCGTGGGCCGCCGAGACCGCGCGCTCGACGTCTTCGGCACCGCCGACCGGCACTTCGGCCAGGATCTCCTCGGTCGCGGGACTCGAGATCTTCTCCGTCTTCCCGTCCGCCGCCGCCGTCGCCTCGCCGCCGATGAACAGCTGGAACTTCTTCATGGTGCAACTCCTCTTCCCCCTGAGGGCTGGCGTTCTCCGTCGAAGTGGTCTCCGCCGTCGTCGCCGACATTCTGCCGGAAAGCGGCGTAGGAGGAAAAGCTCGAACAGGTGCAGGCGCGGACAGAAAAAGGCTCAGAAGAGGAAAGGCTCGCACAAGGACAAGCTCAGACAAAGACGAGCTCACACGAAGACAAGCTTAGACAAAGACAAGCTCAGACAGGGAAAGGCTCGAACAAGCAAAGGCTCGATCAAGTAAAGGCTCGAACAAGGGGGTGCCCGAAGTGGGCGTCGGCTGAACGGCGGCGCTCGGCTACCCTTCGCCCGCCGTGCGCAGGAAGCTGCGCTGCGCCGGCGGCCAGGACGAGAAGCACCAAAGCGTAGGAAGGTCGTGCAGTGGTGAAGGACAGCCCTGTTTTCTCCAGGAAAGGGTGGGCTGTTCTAGCGCAGGCGGTTGTAACTCTCGTACGGGTACCAGTACGGCTTCACTTCCTGCTTCCAGTCGAGGTGGACGTGCTTGGTCTCGCGGAACTCGTCGAGGCCTTCAACTCCCAGCTCGCGTGAGTGGCCGGTCTTCTTCATGCCGCCGAAGGGGCCGGCTTCGTTGTCGGTCAGCGGGTCGTTGATCCAGAAGGTGCCGGCGGTGACGCGCTCCATCGCGGTCATCGCCCACTCCATGTTGTTGGTGTAGATGTTCGCACCCAGGCCGTACTCCTGTGCATTCGCCATGGCGATCGCCTGATCGATGCCGTGTACTTTCATGATCGGCATCGTCGGGCCGAAGGTCTCGGTGGCGACGATGCGCATCTCCGGGCGGATGTCGACCAGGATCGTCGGCTCATAGAAGAAGCCCTGCTTGTGCTTGCGGCTCCGCCGGCCGCCGGTAAGGACGCGGGCTCCATCGGCGACCGCCTCGGCGACGCGGGCTTCGACCTCGGCGAGTTGGCGGGCATTGATCAGCGGACCGATGTCGGTCTTCGGGTCGAGGCCGTGCCCCAGGCGGAGCGACTTGGCGAAGTCGACCGCCCGGGCAACGAACTCGTCGAAGATCTCCGCGAAGATGAAGAAGCGCTTGGCGCTGGTGCAGACCTGGCCGGCGTTGAGGAACGCCGCCCAGACCGCGCCCCTGGCGGCGACGTCGAGGTTGGCGTCGGGGAAGACGATGAACGGGTCGTTGCCACCGAGCTCGAGATGGCACTTCTTGATCTCGCGCGCGCAGAGCTCGCCGACCCTCTGGCCCGTGGCGAGGGATCCGGTGAGCGCCACGAGATCGACGCCGGGGTGGGTGACCAGCGCCTCGCCGACCTCGGGGCCGAAGCCGTTGACGATGTTCACCGCTCCGCGTGGCAAGGCCGAGAAGGCCGCGGCGAGGTCGAGCGTCGCAAGGGGGGTCTCCTCGGACGGCTTGATGACCACGGTGTTGCCGGCGGCGAGCGCCGGAGCGACCTTCCAGGAGAGGAGCAGCAAGGGATAGTTCCAGGGCACGATCGCCGCGACGACGCCGTACGGCTCCT
>JBDSRU010000338.1:0-7232 GCA_039929145.1 Thermoanaerobaculia bacterium | reverse complement strand
AGCTGCTCTTCGAGACGCTGTGCGCCCTTTGCGAGGATCTCGCGCGCCGTGATCGTCTCGCCAAGGGTCTGTGAGGGGTCGGCCTCGCGAAACAGTTCGATCAGGAACGATTTGACGCGTTCGGCCCGCCGCGCTTCATCGCGGGCGACTCCGTTCTGCCAGAAGACGACCCCGATGCCGGCGATGACCGCCGCCAACGCGACGATCCCCGCGGCGACACCCAGGCTATGGCGGCCGATGAACTTGCGCAGGCGGTAGCCGGCGCTGTCCGGGCGCGCTTTCACCGGCCGGCCGGAGAGGAAGCGTCGCAGGTCGTCGCCGAGAGCGGCCGCCGAAGGGTAGCGCCTCGTCGGGTCGCGGTTGAGCGCCTTGAGGACGATCGAGTCGAGGTCGCCTTCGAGGCGCGGCGCGAAGCCACGCAGCGTCTCGCGCTCGGGCTCGCCGGCGTCGGCGCCGGCGGCCACCACCGATGGGCGCTCGAGCGTCTCCGAGTCGACCGAACGCACGAGCGCCGGCAGCGGCCGCCCCGAGCGATCGAACGGCGGCCGCCCGGTGAGCAGCTCGAAGAGCAGCGCCCCCATCGAATAGACGTCGGTGGCGGTCGTCACCGCCTCGCCGAGGATCTGCTCGGGCGCGGCATAGGCGGGAGTGAGCGGCTGCCCGCCGACCTGGGTCTGGCGTTCGTCGAACGCTTCCGGCTGCAGGAGCTTGGCGATACCGAAATCGAGCAGCTTCACCCGCCCGCTCGCGGTCACCAGAATATTCGTCGGCTTGAGGTCGCGATGCACGACCAGCTGCCGGTGCGCCGCGTCGACCGCCTCCGCGACCTCGATCATCAGGCGCAGTCGCATATCGAGCGGCGCTGTGCACTGCTCGCACCAAACGGTGATCGGCAGCCCCTCGACATGCTCGAGCACGAAGTACGGTTCGCCCTCGTCGGTCGAACCGCCATCGAGCAGATGGGCGATGCCGGGATGATCCAGCCGGGCGAGAATCTGGCGTTCGCGCAGGAAGCGTTCGGCAATCGCCTCTGAGTCGAGCCCGGCGCGAATGCGCTTCAGCGCCACGCGTTGTTCGAACTCGCCATCGGAGCGCTCGGCGAGAAAGACTTCGCCCATGCCACCCTCGCCCAGGCAGCGCACCAGGCGGTACGGGCCGATCGTCTCCATTTCCGGCGTTCCCGGCGTATCCGGCGTTCCCGGTGCGCTCGCCGCGGCGCCGGCAACCTCCGCCTGCGCGTCGAGAAGCGCCACGCCCGACTCGAGCGCCTGCGCGACGAACATCGGCGCGCGCGCCAGGAGCGGCATTCCGACCTGGGCCTCTTCGGTGCTGTCCGCCGCCAAGAGCTGGGCGAGAAACCGCGCCAGCTCTGGGTCCCCGGACGCGATCTCCGCGAGGCGCTCGCTGCGCACGTCGGCGCTCTCCTCGACGAGCTCGTCGAAGAGGCTCTCCCAGGGCTGCTGCATCAGGGCGTTCCGGCGGGAATGAGAGGGCGGCCTTCGAGTGCCGCGCGCAGGAAGGCCTGGGCGCGCCGCCAGTCGCGCTTCAGCGAGCGCTCGCTGCGCTCGACGATCGGGGCGATCTCTTCGAGCGAGAGACCGGCGAAAAAGCGCAGCTCGACAAGGTGCGCGAGCTCGGGGCTGGCGCGTTCGAGCTCGCAGAGGGCGCGGTCGAGCGCCAGCATCTCGATCGAGAGCGTGCCGCCCGGATCGGCCAGGCGATGGGCCGCCTCCTCGAGCTCGATCGGCACGACCCCGCCTCCGCGCTTCTCGGCATCCCGCCGGCGGGCGAAGTCGACGATGACGTGGCGCATCACTCGCGCCGCGAGGTTGAAGAAATGCGCCCGGTCGGCCGGCGCCGCGCCCGCTGGACCGGCGAGCCGGAGGTAGGTCTCGTGGACCAGCGCCGTGGTGTCGAGAGTCTGACCCGGACGGCCGTGGACCGAGAGCTGGACGTGCGCCAGGCGCTTGAGCTCGGAGTAGACGCGCTCGTAGAGCGCCTCGGAGGCCTCCCGCTCACCGCCGCGCGCCGCGGCGATGAGCGTGGTGACGTCGGACCGCTTCGCCAAGTCTGGCTCCGCGTCGGACCGCTCCGCCATGCCTGGCTCCGCGTTGGAGCGCTCCGCGGCTGGACGCTCCGCGGGGAACGGCCCGGCGCTTCCGCCCTGCTCTTCGGACATGAAAAAGGACTCTACTCCAGCTGCGGAGCAGAGCCCTCTTTCAAATCTTCGCCGGAGCGCTCGGCTGGCGGGCGGCCTACTTGCCGGCGCGCCGCAGGAGGATGTCGCCGTTGAAGGTCTTGAACAGAATCTCCGAGCCGCCGCCGTTGATCTTGCCGATCATTTCGCGCGACACGACGACGTGGAAGCGGCCCTTCTCCTTCTTCTCTTCCGGGCCCTTCAGATTCTCGGTGAGCACCGCGACATCGAAATCGGAGTAGATCTCGCCGTTGTCCGACTGCAGCCGGACGGTCGCCTTGAGGTCCGCCGGAAAGGTGACGTCGACATCGCCGTTCAAGGTCGAGAAGGCCATCGGCGCCGCCACCATCGCGCCGCGGAAGACCACCGTGACGTCCCCGTTCACCGTGTTCGCCGAGACCGGGCCGCGCACGTTCAGCACGCTGATCTCGCCGTTGGTGTTGCTGACTTCGACCTCACCGTCGATGTTCTCGACCCGGATGTCGCCGTCGTTCACCGTCGAGAGGCGGACAGTGCTCCCGACCGGCACCTGGATCTCGAGATCCACCGCCCGCGCCCAGGACTGCGCCGAGATCGAGACCAGGTTGCCATCCTCTTCGGCCTCGAGGCCGATGGCGGTATTGGGAATCCGCTTCATCCCGGCGCGCTCGCCGGGTCGGTCCCTGCCCTTGTCCTTCTCGTGCTCCGCCTCGGAGCGCGAGCTGGCGTCGATGACCACCTCCCTGGTCGCTCCGCCGGTGACCTTGATCGAGCCCATCACCAGCGAAACCTCGAGCTCCGCGGGCTTGCTCGGATCCGACAGCGGTACCACCAGATGCTCGGCCTGGCCCACGGCGGCCGTGGTGGTCCAGACGAAGGCGATCGCCATCAGCGCGCCGCCGAGATTGCGCTTTCCCGTCATGTGCAGGGTGTTCATTTTCTTTCTTCCCCCAGCGAGCGTCAGGAACGCTCGCGAATCGTGATGTCGCCGTTGATCGTCGAGCAGGCGAGGGCGACGCCGCCGCCGCCGATGACGGCCTCGGTGTTTCCGCCCAGCTCGTGATGATTTCCTCTCCCGGACTGCGAGCGCGCGCTCGTCGGCCGGAGCTTCGCCAGCTCGAACGGGAAGTCGGTGTAGACCTCGCCGTTCATCGTTTCGAAGGAGAGCTCGGCGCCGAGTCCCTTCGGAAATGCCAGATCGATGTCGCCGTTCACCGTTCCGAATCGGCAGTCGCCCGCCGGCAGGGCGGCGAAGTCGACCTTGAGCTCGCCGTTGACGGTCCTCGCGTCGACCGCTCCCGCCACGCGTACCAGCGTGACGTCGTCGTTCACATGGTCGACGGTGAGGCGCCCGACGGTGCCGGTGATGCGGATCGCGCCCTCGTTCACGTTGTCGACCTCGAGGTCGAGATTCTTCGGCACGCTGAGCGTCCAGTCGAAGCGCACTTCGTAGTCGCGGTCGTCATGGTCGCAGCAGCAGTCGCCATGCTTTCTGCGGTCGCGGCCCTTGCAGCGCCAGGGACCGCCCTGGACGAGCTCGAGCCGGCCCGGGTTCTCGGTGACTTCGAGCACGACCTCGGCGCGGGCGCGCGCCATCTCGGCGGCGTTCCTGGCGACGAAGGTCTGCTTCAGGGTGAGCTGCACCGAATCGCCACTCGCAGCCTCGATCTCGATCGAGCCGCTCACGTTGTCGACCACCAGGGTGCGCTGGCCGGAGACCGCCGCCAGAGTGAACGTCCTGGTGACGGTTTCGCTCTGCTCGAGCGCTGCCAGGGGCATCGCGAAGAGGCTTCCCCAGAACAGGCCCGAGAAACCTGTGAACGCGGCGAGGGCGAGACGCGGCAGGGTTCGGCTGGGACGAAGAACGTTCATCAGGCGCTCCTGCCTAGGCGGTCGCGGAGATAACCGCGCACCACCGGGTCGAGTTGATCGTTGGCGAGAAGCTGCTCGAGGTCGTGGCGCGCGGCTGCCGTGCCCGACTCGAGCAGGAGATCGATGAGAGACAGGGCGACGAGCGGCGAGTCCTGCCGGGTGACCGCGGCCACGAGCTGGCCGCGGCGATCGTCCCGGTCGGCAATCGGGCGCAGCGCCTCGAGCGCCGCCAGGCGGACGTTGACGCTCGGATCTTCGATCAGCCTGGCGAAGAGCGCCGTGATGATCCGATCGTCCTTCGGGTTCGCAGCGCCGGGTGAGACGCGACCAGAGCTTTCGCCGGTTGAAAGCTCACGGCCGTAGGAGACACCCTGGAGGCGCTCGGAAACCGAGCTGCGCTCGAGCAGCGAGAGCGCCACCATCTCGTGCAGGTCGCCGACTTCGCGCTGCAGCGAAGCGACGTCGGCGTCGCGGCGTCCGAAGGCGAAGTAGCCGAGGCCCAGGCCGACGAGCAGCATCGCGGCGAGCGACAGCCAGCGGCGCTCCCGGCCGCTCCAGCCGATCTCCTGGTTCCCCGGCGCGCCCGCCGAGACCCCGGTCCGCGCTCCGAAGGCGAGCGGGGCCGCGGTTGGGGTCTCGCTCTCCAGGAGCTGTTCGAGGCGCTGGCGCATGCGGGCGCTGGGGACCTCCGCGGCAGGCCGGGCGAGCGCGCTCCAGATTTCGGCGAGCCGGATCGCCTCGGCGGCGCAAGCCGGGCATCCGGCGAGATGTGCCTCGAGCTCGGCCCGGTCGGTGGGCGACAACTCGCCGTGAAGACGCGCGGTCAGCCGCTCCTGCATGGTCTCGCAAGTCATCCTGCCTCCTCCGCCGTCCCGAGGGACGCCGCGCCGAAACCTCCGTCGGCGTGGAAAATTTCCTTCAGCTCCTTGAGCGCGCGATGCACGCGCACCTTCACCGCCCCCTCCGAGATGCCGAGCATCTCGGCGATGCGGTCGTACTTGAGCTCCGAAAAGCGCGCCAGAACGAGAATCTCCCGCCGCTCCGGAGCCAGTCGCCCCAGGGCGCGCTGGAGCTTCCTCGCCTGCTCGGCGCGCTCGAGCGCTTCGACCGGATGAGGCAGTTCGGCCTCAGGCTCCGGCGTGTCTTCCGTTTCGGGGAGCTCTTTCGGCCGCGCGCGATAGAGATCGGTGGCGGCATTGCGCGCCAGCGTGAACATCCACGGCACGAACTCCGATTCGGCGCGAAAGGTGTGGCGGTACTTGAGCATGCGCACGAAGACCTCCTGCACGAGGTCTTCGGCGGCCGACCGGCTGCGCGCCAGGCGCAGGAAGAAGTGGAACAGGCGCTGGTGATGGCGTTCGAAGAGCTCGCCGAGGAGCGCCACCTCGCCGTCCCGCACCCGGCCCATGAGCTGGCTGTCACCGCCTCCGACGGAGGTCGCGGCAGGGGTGGGAAACGGGGTCACGGTGGCGGTTCCTGGGCGCATGCTGCCCGGAACTACCGAGGCAGCAGGGAAAGGTTACCGCGCCCGCCGTCCCCGCACCCCTCAGCTGAAGGGCGACGGCCGGACCGCCCTCAGGTCTTGGCCTTCGGGCAGTGAGCGCACGGCAGGGCGCCTGAGGGGGTCGCCTTCGGGCGCTTGAAGAGCCGGCGCAGCACCAGTGCGAGCGCCAGAAGCGCCGCGGCGGTGACGATCCAGAACTGCGGGTCTGAGGTGGGCAGAGTCATCGCAGGAGGCCCGATCTCACGAGATGCCCGCCAGCCTGAGCCCCTGGAACGCGGCGAAGGCGCCCAACCAGGCGAAGCCGGTCATCCAGAAGAACTGCAGCAGCGGCCACTTCCAGCTCTTGGTCTCCCGGCGGACCGTGACGCTCGTCGCCAGGCACTGCATGGCGAGGACGAAGAAGACCAGCAACGAAACCGCGGTCGCCGTGGTGAGCAGCGGAGTCCCGTCGTCGCGCCTGGCCGCGTGGATACGCTGCAAAATCCCGGCGTCGGCCTCGTCGGGGGCGCCCACCAGAACAGCCAGCGTCGAGACGAAGACCTCGCGTGCCGCGAAGGCGGTGAGCACTCCCATGGTGAGGCGCCAGTCGTAGCCGAGCGGGGCGAAGAGCGGTTCGACGGTGCGGCCGAGCCGGCCTGCGAAGCTCGCCTCTTGCTGATGCGAGAGCGTCAGGCCGGCGGCCTCGGTGGTGAGCCGTTCCGCGCTTGCCGGAGAGGTGGAAACGAGCGCCGCCGCCTGCGCCTCGAGCTCGACTGCCGTGGCGGGAGGCTCGACTTTGGGGTAGGCCGAGAGCCACCACATCACGAAGCAGATCGACAGGATCACCGTCCCGACAGTGCGCAGGAAGGACCAGCCCTGCTCGAAGGCGTTGGCGAAGGCGACTCGGAGCGAAGGCCATTTGTAGGTCGGAAGCTCGAGCACCATCGGGCGCGACTTGCCCGGCAGGAGCGTGCGCCGCACCAGAAAGGCGCTCGCCATCGCGGCGATCGCGCCGAGCAGGTAACAGGCGGCGAAAGCGACGCCGGCAAGGAGCGGCCGGTCGGCAAAGAGAAAATTGGTCAGCAGGACATAGACCGGCAGGCGCGCCGAGCAGCTCATGAACGGCGCCACCAGGAGGGTCGCGAAGCGATCGTGGCGATCCGGAATGAGCCGTGTCGAAAGGATGGCCGGGATGGCGCAGGCGTGCGCCGACAGCAGCGGCACGAAGGCGTAGCCCGGCAGACCGAAGCGGCAGAGGAGCCGGTCCATGACGAACGCCGCTCGGGCGAGGTAGCCGGTGTCCTCGAGAAGAGTGATGAGGAAGAAGAGCAGGCAGATCTGCGGCAGGAAGACCACCGTGCCGGAGACGCCGCCCAGCAGGCCACCAACCACCAGGTCGCGCACCGCACCGGCGGGCATTTGCGCTTCGAGCACGCCGCCCAAGCGCGAGAAGGTCGCTTCGATGAGGTCCATCGGCAGACTCGCCAGGGCGAAGATGGCCCAGAACAGCCCGGCCATGACGAGATGGAAAATGACCAGCCCCGCGATCGGATGGGTGAAGGTCTTGTCGAGCCGGTCGAGCAGCGTGTCGCTGCCGCTGCCGACCGCGTGCGCGCCACCGACGCTCTCGGCAACGACGTTTTCGGCCCAGAGCTCGAGCTCCGCGGCCGAGACCTCGGCGCGCGCCTCGGGCGCCCTAGC
>JBDSRU010000337.1:0-7353 GCA_039929145.1 Thermoanaerobaculia bacterium | reverse complement strand
GAGAGCGAGTGATTGTCCTGCACGAAGTCCACGTCGAGCCCCTGGGCGGCGAAGGTGCCGGCGTTCCATACTTCGAGGAAGAAGCCACGCTCGTCCTTGAAGACCTTGGGCTCGACGAGGAGAACGCCGGCGAGGGGTGTCTCGACCAGCTTCAAAAACCGATCGCCTTCTCATGCACGATGCGGCGCAGGTAGTCCGCGTATTCGGTCTTCCCCAGATCGTCGGCGAGAGCGAGCACCTCGGCCGGGGAGAGGTAGCCCATGCGCAACCCGATCTCTTCCAGGCAGGCGACCTTCAATCCCTGGCGCTGCTCGACCGCGCCGATGAACTCCGAGGCCTGCAGAAGCGACTCGTGCGTGCCGGTGTCGAGCCAGGCGATGCCCCGTCCGAGGATCTGCACCGAGAGCTCGCCCAGCGCCATGTAGGCGCGATTGACGTCGGTGATCTCGAGCTCGCCGCGCGGCGAGGGTGCCAGGCCGGCGGCGATGTCGAGTACCCGGTTGTCATAAAAGTAGAGGCCGGTGACGGCAAGCGACGACTTGGGCTGGGCGGGCTTCTCTTCGATCGAGATCGCCTTGCCGTCCTCGCCGAGCTCGACCACCCCGTAGCGCTCCGGATCGCGCACGCGATAGGCGAAGACCGTCGCCCCTTTTTCGCGCGCCGCGGCCGCCTGGAGATCTTCGGGAAAGCCGTGGCCGTAGAAGACGTTGTCTCCCAGGGCGAGGGCCACGCGGTCCTCCCCGACGAATTCGCGGCCGATGAGGAAGGCCTGCGCGAGGCCTCCCGGGTGGGGCTGCACGGCGTAGGTGACGCGGATGCCGAACGCAGCGCCATCCCCCAGCAGACGTTCGAAGCTCGCCACGTCGTGCGGAGTCGTGATGAGCAGGATGTCGCGGATGCCGGCGAGCATGAGGCTCGACAGCGGGTAGTAGACCATCGGCTTGTCGTAGATCGGCAGCAGCTGCTTCGAGATCGCGCGCGTGACCGGGTAGAGCCGCGTGCCGGAGCCTCCGGCGAGAACGATGCCTTTCATGCCAGGGAGTATATCGGCGGCGGTCAGCCCTCCGCCGCCTCCTCGAAGTCCAACCCTCAGCCGCCGAGCGGGCAGGTGTCGAAGTTGGCGGTGTCGCGCACCAGAGCAAAGGCGGTTCCGAGTTCGTTGCGATAGACCTCTGTGAGGTCACCCCAGTGATCGCGGACGGTTATCTCCACTTCGAGATTGGTCAAGCCCGCGGCGAAGATCCAGAAACGGTCGAACTCGCCGCAGGCGTCGATCGACTTGACGAACAGCTCGAGGTTGTCGGGAGAGTAGAACCAGAACAACCCGCTCGTCTCGGTGAGCGGCTCTGCCTGCGCCGAACTCGCCGTGGATGTCCAGTCACGAAAGCGTGCGGTGACCGCGAACCGGCCGCCCGCGAGGCAAAGGGTCGTCTCTCCGGCCACGCAGCTGGCGCTAGCACTGATGCTGTTCGCGCCGGCGAGCGTCCGCTCTGGCCACGAGGTCGATGGCCACGCTGTGAGGGGAGCGAGAGCTGTGCTTGCCGCAGCGGGGCAGCCGCCCAACGCCTCGATGTCCTGCAGTGGCGCGAACGGCTGCCGGTAGGGATTGACCCTGGACCAGATCTCGCCGGTCCGGGTGTCGGTCACCGACAGGTGCGCCTCGACATCGGTGAGCCCGGCGGCGTAGATCCAGTGATGCCCGTTGCTGCCGCAGCCGTCAAGGACCTTGACGACCAGTTCCGGGTTGTCTGCGCTGAAGAACCAGAAACCGCCGGTCGCCGAGCGCAGCGGAAAAGCCCGTCCGTCGCCGGTCCGTCCCTCGCCCACCCACCAGTCGGCATGCAGGCGAAATCGACCCTGGCCGAGGCAGAGCGAGGTCGCCGCGCCCGAACACGGCAGCACGAACTTGCGGGCGAAGATCTGCTTCTCCGTTCGGTCGTAGCGTCCCCCCTCCCACGCGACGACGAGCACTCCGGCGTCGTTCATCGAGAGCGAAGGGTGTTCCGCCGCCCACGGGATCTGCAGGTCCCGCGGTTCGTCAACCCGCACCGGATCTCCGTAAGGCGTTCCGTCCGGCCGGTAGGCGCGCAGGTAGAGATCGTAGTAGTCCTCGTCGGTGCCGCGGTAGTGCTTCCAGACCACCGCGAAGTCGCCCTCCCGATTCATTGCCAAATCGCAGTCGTACTGAGCCCCAGCATTCTCGGTCGGAACCTGGAAGGCGTTGGCGAGCGCCGTGCCGTCGACCGAGAAGCGCTGTGCCCACACGTTCAAACTGCCTTCCGGCACCGGATCGCCCTGCGACCAAGCCACCACGAAACGCCCCTGCGAGTCCATCCCGACGCCGCAGAGAAGCTGCAGACTCGCCCCGCCGATCGGCACGCCAAACGCCGGGCCGACTTTCTCTCCGTCTCGCGAAAGCCGTTGCAAGCGCACGAGCGGCTCGAGGAGATTCGATGGGTCGGCCTCCCAGGCGATGACGGAATGCCCGAACGGGTCGCTGGCGACTTGCGGGGAGACGTGGTTTCCGTACGGTTCGGCATTCATCCGCACCGGCTGGCCGACGGGCGCATCGCCTTCGAAGGCCTGAGCGAAGACGTCGATTCCATTCGACTCGAAATTTAGCGAGGACCAGCCCACATTCCAGCGAGCGGTGCCGCTCAACGCCAGCGCAGGGGTCGCCGCGCTTCCGTTCCCACTCACAACGAGCTCTGCGCCTTCAGGCTGACCTGTTGAGGAGATTGCACGCAAACGAAGGCTATGTCGCGTTCCGTCGAAGACAGTCCATGCAACCGTCATTCTCTCTGTCCGCTCGTCGAAAGCGATCGCCGGAGTTTGGTCGTTGGTGTCGGCCTCCGGTATCGACTCGAGGTAGTGCGGCCCGGTGGTCGGCTGCCCAAGAGCGTCGAAGAACCGCGCGGCGACCAGATTCTGCCCTGAGTTCCCGTCCTTCCAGGCGACGAGGAACGAGCCGTCGCGAGTTACGGCGACTTCGGGATCGGCAACTCCGCCAAGAGGAGGCTGGGAGACGGCGACCTCGCCGCCGAGGGTCACTTGGGCGTGCAACTCACCCAACCCTCGAAAAAGAACGACCGCGGCGCCCAGCGAAAGCGCCCGCGCCGCTCCAAAGGAGCGCATTACTCTTCCTCCCACGGGGCGCGGACCGCATACTCCGTTCCGACGGGGAGCGCCGAAGCGTTCAATCTCGTTCCCATGACGCCAAGGCTCTCGCCGCCGCCGCCCAGGCGCTCGAAGGAGAGCTCGAAGTCGCCGACTCCCTTGGCTACCAAGAGATCCACCGAGAGAATCTCGTGCGCAGCCGGCCTGTACTCGTAGCTCGAGGAGTTCCAGGGAGTCGAAAGCGAGAACGAGGCCAACCAAAGAGCTGCCGTCTCCTCGTTGGCCTCGCGGCGCTCCCAGGCTGCCACGCAAGCACCATTGGGGTCGCAAGCCACGAAAGGCATTTCGTCGAGCTGGTCGGAAGGTGCCGTCGTCAACGACAGATTTCCGGTGATCGGTGTGCCATCCGCCAAGAAGCTCCGTACCTGGAGTTCGAAGCGTTCTGTCTCCTTGCTCCACTCTTCCCAGGCCGCAACGAAGCGGCCCGCGGAGTCGGAAGCCACGGAGAGATTCTGCCTGCGCGAGGTGCCCGTAGAGGGGTTGAACTGGGCGCCGACGGGGTTGCCCGCGCTATTCAGGCGCCGTAACCAGACCGTACTCTCCTCTGGGGCAACGCTGTTCTCCTGCCAGGCCAGGACGAACCGGCCGCTCCCGTCGCGCGCCACTCGCGCCCCGAAGGGAGTCGCTTTCGTTCGGGCGGAGACTTCAATCTCGGCACTGAGCTCCACGCCGCTCGCATCGACGAGTCGACCGACGAGGGCCATGCTGCCGCCGAGATCGACCGGCGCCGGTCGCGCCTCGAATCGATTTGTGCTACCGACATACCAACCCAGGCTGGCCGAAGCCGTGCGGCTGATGCCCAGCACCCAGTCGATGTCGCCGAGGTTGTTGGTCGCAGGCACCGCTGAATTCGAGAAAACGAACCGCCGCGGCTGGCCAGGAACCTGCACTCCTTGAACACTCTCGCTTATCGCCCCCCTCCTAGGGGAAAAGAAGGTCGCTTGGCACCTTGTGGGATTTACAGTGGAGGTGCAGAACGGCAGGTTGGACACATCCAACTCGATACTCTGGTTGTGCGGCAAGTACGCCACAACCCAATTGTAGTCCCGGGCCACGACCATGAGCCTGTCCTGAGCAAGACGATAGGTCCCCGGAGAGCCGGGAACCGGTTCGAGCGGCTGGTTCTTGATCCGGCTCTGCTCGGTGACCGTGAGCTTCCACCACTGGGTGTTGTTGATGAGGAGGTTCCTGAACTGCGTCACATCCTGGGACGAAAGCTCGTCCATGGCTTCGGCGAAGTGATCGTGCTCACCCGTGTGTGCCATTCCAGGATCGGTCGTGCAGAATCGGGGAGTGGTCCCGGTGGTCCCTGGAGGCGCTGGCGGTATCGGGGGAATCGGGGGCGGCGGGTTGTCCCCGCAGATCCCCCAGTCCCAGACTCCCATAGTGCCAAAGGTGTAACCCACGGCGCCACTCAGCCAGGAGAGCCAGTTCGCCTGCCGGGCGCGGAAGCGGTTGGTGTGAAATGGATTCGTCGCCTGCGGATTCTGGCCATGATCGTAGATCGCTTCGCCGTTGACCACCGGTCGTCGGTCGCTCGCGAAGCGGGAATCGGTGATCCCTCGCAGCCCAGACATGAGGGTGCGAGGGCGTTCGGTGATGCGGTCGCGCCGATTGCCGTTCTGGCCCGTCTGACCGATCCAGAGGTCCATCCAAGGGTCGGTCGCGAAGGAGCGATAGGTGCAGATTCTATCCAGGGTGTTCGCCGAAGAGTTGCCCGCAGCTTGCCCGGCCATGGTCCCGAAGTGGTTCGTCGTCAGCAGGTGATGCGCGGTCGCAGCCAGCTCCTTGCCGACCTCGCGAATCAGCAGGTCTGAGCCCGTAAGCTCGAGATTGCTGTTGCACTGGGCTTCGACTCCAGTGTCGAAGCCGGGAGAGAGGATCACTGCGTTACCGGAGAGGCGTGCGGCCAAGTTGCGTGCGAACGGCTTGAGGTTCTCGAGCGTCGGGTAGCGGCTGACCGGTTCCATGACGCCAGCGACCAGCACGGCGATGCCCTGACAGTTGGCATACTGAATCATGCGCTCATAGCGGTTCCAGAACGTCGGGTCCGGGAACGAAGCAGCGGTGGGATAGAGGGTCGAGAGCAGTGCTGGACTCTCTTGAGTAGCCTCGCCCTCAGGCGGCACCCAAAGGCCGTTGACTGGTGGTGCACAAGTCGAGCCCGACAACTGATCGGTGAACGGAGGGCGCCGGCCGGAATTGGAAGTGCTCTCGATACAACCACCGGCCCACTCCGGCGCGATGCCGATCTGCACGACGGAAAAGCCGCGGCTCTTTCGATCATCGATGTAGGCTCTCCACTCGCTCGGCAGGGCGCGCAGTGGCGCGGCCCATGCCGAGTCTGCGAGCTAGTAAAAGCGCTCGCGGTTCTCGTACAGAATCGTGCTCGTCAAGTTCGAGATTGTATTCGAGACCACTGGGTGACCTTTCGTGAACAGCGGATTCGAAGAGGCGGTTTGTAGGCCTGTCACCGTCAGGCTCCGGTTGGGGATCTCGGCGTTGGTGAGCCCGGTCCCGGCTAAACAGTCTCCGGCTTGGCAGGTGAAGCTGTAGGTCCAAGTTCCGAGCTCCGACAACGATGTGCGCACGCGAATCACGTCGCGACCGCTCGACGTGCCGTCGTAGAACGCGGAGCTGGTCTTGATTCTTCCTGTCGCGGAGTGTGTGAAGGTGACCTTGAGCTTCATCATCCGATAAGCGTTGTTGTTGAGGGCGCGCGTCGCCACGATCGTGCGCTGCCAACAGTTGCGAGTCTCAATTTCGACCCCTTCGTGGCAGCTCGGAAGCTCGCCAGACAGGATCGTGCAGGCGGAAGGTTCCACCGCCATGGCCGAACTTGTCGGTGCGGTTGCGAGCAGAATCGCCAGAATAGTTCCCTTGGAGCCAGTGGGCATGCTCTTTCCCCTTCTTTGCCACCGGCGCGAATTCGCAGGTGCCTTCAAAGAGATAGTTGCTTGAGGGCCCGTTTTTGTGACAATTCGCCGGCAATCTCGAGGTCGAGGCACAATCCAGGCGCGAGCAGGAAACCGCCGCGGTCTCTTCTAGCTCGCCGAGAACTGCTCATCGACGCTCGACTGGATCGAAAAAAGGTAGCAGGATCACATTGTGACTCCCTGGCAGGCCGCCCTTCTCGCCCTGGTGCAGGCGGTGACCGAGTTTCTTCCGGTCTCCTCCTCGGGACACCTCATCCTCCTGCCGCGGCTGCTGGGCTGGAGCGACCAGGGGCTCGAGTTCGACATCGCGACCAACTCCGGCACGCTGCTGGCGGTCATCGCCTATTTCCGCGCCGATCTCTGGCGCATGGCGCGGGTCTTTTTCGCCAGTTTCCGGGCGGAAGAGCGCGCCGCGAACTCCGATGCCCGCCTGCTCTGGCTGCTCACCTGGGCGACGGTGCCGGCGGGAATCGCCGGCCTTCTCGCCAAGGGCTGGATCGGGACGTACGGGCGCGATCCGCGGCTCATCGCGGCAACCGCGATCATCTACGGCGCCCTTCTGCTCTACGCCGATCGCCGGGCGAGCCGTGCCGCCGGCGACGGGGAAGGGCGTGGGTTGGAGGAGTTCGGTCTCGGGGCGGCGCTCCTGGTCGGCTGCGCCCAGGCGCTGGCCCTGGTCCCCGGCACATCGCGCTCGGGGATCACCATCACCGCGGCGCTGCTGCTCGGCTTTGCGCGACCTGCCGCGGCGCGCTTCTCGTTCCTGCTCGCCGTTCCGATCGGGTTGGTGCTGGCGCTGAAACAGATCGCCGACGTGCTGCGCGGTCAGCCGATCGGGGTGCCCGCCGGCGCGCTCGCGATCGGGATCGCAGTCTCGGCCCTGGCCGGCTATGCAGTGATCGCTTTCCTGCTCGATTGGGTGCGGAAGCGCTCGCTGGCGCCGTTCGCCTGGTACCGCTTGGGTCTAGGCGTCACCCTGCTGATCGTCTTTGCCCGCTAGCAGCGGGGTCTTCGGCGGAAAGAGCCACGATGCGAGGACCGCGCCGCCGAGCAGAGCCAGGATGACTCCGAGCGACAGCAGGATCGGCATGTGCCAGAACTCCGAAAGCAACATCTTGAGCCCGACGAACGCCAGCACCAGGCCGAGGCCGTACTTGAGGTAGTGAAACTTGCCCATCAGATCGGCGAGCAGGAAGTAGAGCGAGCGCAGGCCGAGCACCGCGAAGATGTTCGACGAAAA
>JBDSRU010000336.1:0-3705 GCA_039929145.1 Thermoanaerobaculia bacterium | reverse complement strand
AGGCGTTGAACCTCAGCGACGGCTCCAATCCGCGGGTCGGCGAGATGGTCGCCGCCGTCGCCGCCGCGGCCGGGATTCCGGGGCGCATCTCCTCGCTCTCTCCGGACGAGGCCGCCGAGAAGTTCGGCCCGCTCGCCGAAGGACTCGGCGCGCATCAGAAGGTCGCCAACGCCCGCGCCCGGGCGGCGCTGGGCTGGCAACCGCGCCACGCCTCTTTCGTCTCCGAGGCCGACCTCTACTTCACCGCCTGGCGCGCCAACCAGGACTGAACCTGTCGCTGCATCTGCCGGCGCACTTTTCTGGAGACGACCGCCGTGAACAGCCGCCTGATCGAGTTCGCCGAGCATTACTGGACCGAGTACATGGGAAAGATCGAACGGGCGGTGGCGCCGCTCTCCGAGGAGCAGCTCTGGTGGCGCGGCGCCGACCCGAACGGCGGCGGCAACAGCATCGCCAACCTGCTCGCGCACCTGCACGGGAATCTCTCGCAATGGGTGCTCACCGGCCTGGGTGGCCAGCCGTTCGAGCGCCACCGCAGCGAGGAGTTCGCCGTTCGCCGGAGCGCCGGCGCCCCAGCGAAGGCCGAGCTCCTCGGTACGCTCGCCGCGACCGTCGCGCGTTGCCGGGAGACGATCCGCGAGCTCTCCGAGAGCGAGCTCGCGCGCGTCCGCAAGATCCAGAAGTACGAGCTCGACGGCTACCGCGCGCTCTTCCACACCGTCGAACACATGAGCTACCACACCGGGCAGATCGTGCTGCTCGCCAAACTCCAGGGCGCGGTGCTCGACTTCTACCCCCAGCACAAAGGGGAATAGCCCGCCTCGCCGCCGGGTGGACGCGCCGGGCCTAGACCTTCGGACCAGCGGCGCGGACTTCCGCGCTGACGCCGGAGGCGTACTGCTCGAAGTTGTCGGCGAACATCTTCGCCAGCTTCGCCGCTTGGGCGTCGTAGGCGGCGCGGTCCGGCCAGCTCTCCCAGGGGCGCAGCACCGAACCGGGGACACCTTCGACCGCCTCCGGAATCGCCAGCCCGAAAACCGGGTCCGGGCGCGTCGCGACCGCGGCGAGCTCGCCCGAGAGGGCGGCCTCGACCAGACGGCGGGTGAGGCTGAGCTTCATCCGTGAGCCGACACCGTGCGGACCGCCGGTCCAACCGGTGTTGAGCAACCAGACCCGCGACTGATGCCGGGTGAGCTTCTCGCCGAGCATCTTGGCGTAGACGCCGGGGTGGCGCGGCAGGAAGGGCCCACCGAAACAGGGAGAGAAGGTCGCTGTCGGCTCGGTGACGCCGCGCTCGGTGCCGGCGACCTTGGCGGTGTAGCCGGAGAGGAAGTGGTACATCGCCTGCTCTTCGGTGAGCCGGGCGAGAGGCGGCAGCACGCCGAAGGCGTCGCAGGTGAGGAAAACGACGTCCTTCGGATGCCCGCCCATGCCTGCCCGGTCGCAGTTTCGCAGGTGGGTGATCGGGTAACTCGAGCGCGTGTTCTCGGTGAACTTCGCCGAGTCGAGATCGAGCGCCCGGGTCTCGGCGTCGAACTCCACGTTCTCGACGATCGTGCCGAAGCTGTGCGAGGCCTCCCAGATGTCGGGCTCGCCGTCGCGCGACAACCGGATCACTTTGGCGTAGCAGCCGCCTTCGATGTTGAACACACCGTCGTCCGACCAGGCGTGCTCGTCGTCGCCGATGAGCGTGCGCTTGGGGTCGGCCGAGAGCGTCGTCTTGCCGGTGCCGGAGAGGCCGAAGAACAGCGCCACGTCGTCGCGGTCGGCGCCATAGTTGGCGCTGCAGTGCATCGGGAAGATCCCTTTGCCCGGCAGCACGTGGTTCATCACCGTGAAGATGCCCTTCTTGATCTCGCCGGCGTACTCGGTGCCGCCGATGAGCACCATGTTGGCGGCGAAGTTGAGCAGAATGAAGGTCGAGGTGCGCGTGCCGTCGACCGCCGGCTCGGCCTTGAACGTCGCCGCGTCGAGGACGACGAAGCCGGGCTCGAATGCGGCGAGTTTCGCCGGATCGGTTTCGCGCACGAACATGTTCGAGGCGAAGAGGGACTGCCAGGCGGCTTCGGTGATCACCCGCACTGGCAGCCGGTAGCGCGGATCGGCGCCGGCATAACCGTCGAAGACGAAGAGATCCTTGCCCGCGAGGTGCTGGCGGACTTTGTCCAGCAGGCCCTCGAAGGCCGCGGCGGGGATCGCCTTGTTGACCTTGCCCCACCAGATGTCGGGCAGCGCCGCCTCCTCCCCGACCACGAACTTGTCGTTCGGCGACCGCCCGGTGAACTCGCCGGTGTGGCAGATGAGCGCACCGTCGGCCGAGATCCGCGCCTCGCCGCGCAGCACCGCCTCTTCGTAGAGCCGCGCCGGCGGCAGATTCCAATAGACGTTTCCGGCGTCCGCCAGACCCTGCTCCTCGACGCCGTGACGGCTATGGACCGGACCGTGATTCTGCATCGTTCACCTCGGGAAGAACGGGCGTCAGGCCACCCGTCGATGGTCGAAAAGGCCTGCGCATTCTACTTGAAAGGGCGACCGTTCCTCCCCTCCGCCGTCACAGCAGGAGGCCCCGAGGGAACGACCGCGCGGGCCTTGCAGCGCCCGCCGAAAGGTGGAAAGCTGCCGCCGCTTCGACCATTTGCAGCCATTTCGGCCGGGACCAGTGCGCCAGCGAGGGGATTCGAAAATCATGAGCGAGATCAGTTTCTTTGCACAGGTGAACGCCAACTTCGACAAAGCGGCCGCCTATACCCAGCATTCCAAGGGCATGCTCGAGCAGATCAAGGTCTGCAACAGCGTCTACCACATGGCCTTTCCGGTGGAGAAGGACGACGGCTCGATCGAAGTGATCCACGCCTGGCGCGCCGAGCATTCGCAGCACAAGCTCCCCACCAAGGGCGGCATCCGCTACGACTACCGGGTGAACGAGGACGAAGTCATGGCGCTCTCGGCGCTCATGACCTACAAGTGCGCCATGGTCGAAGTGCCTTTCGGCGGCGCCAAGGGCGGCATCCGCATCGAGCGCGGAAACTACTCCGAGGCCGAGCTCGAACGCATCACGCGGCGCTACACCTTCGAGCTCTTCCGCAAGGGTTTCATCGGACCTGCGGTCGACGTTCCGGCACCCGACTACGGCACCGGCCCGAAGGAGATGTCGTGGATCGCCGACACCTACCAGGCGCTGGCGCCGCAGGACGTCAACAGCCTTGGCTGCGTCACCGGCAAGCCCATCGCCCAGGGGGGCGTTCGCGGTCGCACCGCGGCCACCGGCCGGGGCGTCTTCTACGCCATTCGCGAATGCTGCAACGACGCCGCCGACATGCAGCAGATGGGCCTCTCGCCGGGGCTCGCGGGCAAGACCGCCGTCGTCCAGGGACTGGGCAACGTCGGCTACTACGCCGCCAAGTTCCTCGCCGAGGCCGGCGTCAAGCTGGTCGGTGTCGCCGAGCGGGAGGGCTCGATCGCAGCGCCCAACGGCCTCGATCTCGAGAAGCTGATGGCCCACCGCACGGAGACCGGCTCGATCCTCGGGTTCCCGGGTTCGCACGACCTCGCCGACCGCATGGCCGCGCTCGAGCTGCCGTGCGACATCCTCGTCCCCGCGGCGCTCGAGAACCAGATCACGGTAGACAACTGCGACCGTATCCAGGCGAAGATCGTCGCCGAAGGCGCCAACGGCCCGACGACCGCCGCGGCCGGCGACCGGCT
>JBDSRU010000335.1:0-6333 GCA_039929145.1 Thermoanaerobaculia bacterium | reverse complement strand
CTTTCGATTGGCGAACTCTGGGCGTTGCCCAGCATGCTCAAGCTCGCGCTGCTCGAGAACCTGCGAATTCTGACCGATGGAGTTCTGGCCGGACGTGCCGCCCGCCTGGCGGCGGATAGCGCGTTCGCGCGTCTGGAGAACGGCGACGCAGCGGGCGAGCTCGAGGAACCGCTTCCGAGCGCCTTCGTGGCGCAGCTTCGGCAGCGCATGCGAGAGTTCGACCCTCGTCTCTCCGGGCTGGCGTCCGCGGTCGAAGAGGCCCTGGCCGCGCAAGGCACGACACCGGAGGACGCCGTACGCAGCGAGAACCAGCGTCAGGCCACCGATCAGCTCTCGACTGCGAACACCATCACGAGTCTCCGGTTCAGCTCGACATTCGACTGGAGCCGCTTCGTCGAAAAGGTCAGCAAAGCGGAGGAGGTTCTGCGGCGCGACCCTGCCGGAGTCTACCCGCGGATGGATTTCGCCAGCCGGGATCTTTACCGCCACGCCGTGGAGGAACTTGCCGGGAGCGATCAGAAGGCCGACGTCGGCGAGGCGCAGGTACGGATCGCCGTGCGGGCCGTCGAAAACGCGCGCCGGGCCGCTGAGCGGCTGGGAGTCGGTCACAGGTCCGCGCATGTTGGCCATCACCTGGTCGGCCCCGGAAAGCGCGACCTGGAGAGCGACGTCGGATTCGATCCCCCTCTCGCCCACCGTCTGCGGCGCTGGGCGACGTCCCATGCGACCGCGACCTATCTCGGCAGCATCGGACTGCTCACCGGGCTCGGCGTCACCGCCGCCTTTACTTACGCCGGCGGCGCCGGCGCACCGGGGGCCGCCGATCCGGCGCTCGCTGCGGCTATCCTGGCGCTTCTGCCAGCGAGCGAGCTCGCCGTGCTGATCGCCCAGCGCGTCGTCGCCATGCTCGTGGCGCCGCTTCGGCTGCCGCGCCTCGACTTCCGCGACGGCGTTCCCGAGAGCGCGCGTACACTCGTGGTCGTGCCGGTCCTTATCGGCAGCGTGGCTGAGGTCGACCGTCTGATCTCCCACCTCGAGGTCCAGGCGCTCGGCAACCTGGACCCGCACATTCACTTCGCGCTGCTCACCGACTTCAAGGACGCGCCGACGGCCACGGTCGCCGGCGACGACGAAATCCTGGCGGCCGCAGTCGCCGGCATCGAGGCGTTGAACCGCCGCCATCCGGGCAACGACCGCTTCCTCCTCCTCCACCGCGAGCGCAAGTGGAATCCGCAGCAGGGCGTCTTCATGGGCTGGGAACGCAAGCGCGGCAAGCTGGAGGAGCTCAATTTGCGCCTGCGTCGTCCGTCCGGCGGCGGCTTCGCCGTCGAGATCGGCGACGTCGCGATTCTTCCGGCGGTGCGCTTCGTCCTCACCCTGGACGCCGACACGCGGCTGCCGCGCGATGCGGCGCGCACGCTGGTCGGCATCCTGGCGCATCCGCTCAACCGGCCGGTCGTCGACTCCACGCTGCGCAAAGTCACGGAGGGCTACGGCATTCTCCAACCCCGCGTGAGTGTCAACCTGACGAGCGCCTCGGGCTCGCTCTTTGCGCGCCTCTACGCCGGCCATACCGGAGTCGATCCTTACACCACCGCCGTATCCGACACCTACCAGGACCTCTTCGGCTCCGGCATCTTCACCGGCAAAGGGCTCTATGACGTCGACGCCTTCCAGGCCACAGTCGGTTGGCGGGTACCGGAGAACGCCCTGCTCTCGCACGATCTCTTCGAGGGACTGTACGCGCGCACCGCGCTGGTCTCTGATGTCGAAGTCGTCGACGACTACCCGGCGAACGTCCTCGCGCACGCGCGGCGCCAGCACCGCTGGGTGCGCGGCGACTGGCAAATCCTCGCCTGGCTTCTGCCGGTGGTTCCGACGCCGGAGGGCTGGGTCAAGAACCGCCTGCCGCTCATCAGTCAGTGGAAGATCCTCGACAACCTGAGGCGCAGCCTCGTCGCCCCGGCTCTCCTTGCATTCTTCGCCGCCGCATGGACCGTGCTTCCTGGGAGTCCGCTCCTCTGGACGCTTGCCGGGCTGACGGTCGTCGGCTTCCCACTGGTCGCCTCGCTGCTCCACCTTCTCGAACCGCGCAGAGCCGACGAGCCGGCCAGGATTCACCTCCGCGGTCTCGCACAGGACCTCTCCACCGCCTGCGGCCAGGCGCTCCTGACGCTTGTCTTTCTCCCCTTCCACGCCTGGCAGATGGTGCACGCCATCACCCTCACTCTCGTTCGCCTCGCCTTCACCCAACGCCGGCTGCTCGAATGGGAGACCGCGGCCACGCAAACCTTTCGCGCCGAGAGTCTGCTTCGCGCCGGGGTGCGCTCCTTCTATGTCGAGATGGCGGCCAGTCCACTGGTGGCGCTGGCGCTCGCCCTGGCGATCGGCCTCCTGCGTCCGTGGGCGCTGGCGCTTTCATCACCGTTTCTCATCGCCTGGGCGGCGGCACCCGCCTGCGCGTTCTGGCTCAGCCGTTCAACCACGCCCATCCGCCAGAATCTGCCCGAGGCGGATCGCGAACTGCTCTTCGATCTCGCGCGCCGCACCTGGGAGTTCTTCACGGCATCGGCCGGAGCCGAGGATCACTGGCTGCCGCCGGACAACCTCCAGGACGATCGCCTGCCACGCATCGCCCATCGCACTTCGCCCACCAACCTCGGGCTGGGCCTCCTCGCGACTCTCGCCGCGCACGACTTCGACCTGATCACACTCGAAGAGCTCACCGAGCGCCTGGACCGGACGCTGACCTCGATCGAGAGCCTGGAGCGCCACGAGGGACATCTGCTCAACTGGTACGACACCCAGAATCTCGCGCCACTCCTGCCGCGCTACATCTCGACGGTGGACAGCGGCAATCTCGCCGGGGCGCTACTCACCCTGGCGGCGGGCTGCCGCGAGCTCCTCGAACCGAAGCACTCCGCCGGCCAGCCGCCCGAGGAGCTCGCGTCGCGGCTCGCCGAGATCGCGGGTCGCGCACTGGCGCTCGCCGACGGGATGAACTTCGCGTTTCTCTACGATCCTCTACGCCAGCTCTTCGTCATCGGCTATCGACTCGCGGACGCGAACGGGCCGGGCAGGGCCGACCTGTCCTTCTACGATCTGCTCGCCTCCGAAGCTCGACTTGCGAGCTTCATCGCCATCTCCAAGGGCGACGTGCCGCAGAGCCATTGGTTCCGCCTGGGAAGGCCGGTGGTCAGCGTAGCGGGTGCCCCGACGCTCCTCTCCTGGAGCGCCACGATGTTCGAATATCTGATGCCGCTGCTCCTGATGCGGAACTATCGAGGCACCCTCCTCGACCAGAGCTGCCGGATGGCGATCCGCAAGCAGATCGAGTACGGCCACGAGCGAGGCGTGCCCTGGGGCATCTCCGAGTCGGCCTACGATCTGGTCGATCGGCTAGGCAACTACCAGTACAAGGAGTTCGGAGTCCCCGGCCTGGGGCTGAAACGCGGCCTCGCGGACGAGCTCGTCGTGGCGCCGTACGCAACCGTGCTCGCCGCCATGCTGGAGCCGGCGGCTGCGGTTCTGAATCTTCACCACCTTGCGCGCGAGGGCGCGCTTGGGCCGCTCGGATACTTCGACGCCATCGACTACACCCCTCGCAGACCGCCTGAGGAAGGAAACTCGCCGCCGGCTGGTTCCCTTCCGGGAGTCGTCGTCAAGACCTACATGGCGCACCATCAGGGGATGACGCTCCTCGCCCTCGCCAACGTGCTGCTTGGCGATCGCATGGTCGACCGCTTCCACGCCGACCCGAGAGTCCAGGCTACCGAGCTTCTCCTGCAGGAACGGATTCCACGTCAGGCGCCGATCCTCGCGCCGCAGCCGGCCGGGCAAGGCCGGTCCGAGCCGGCGGCGCTGACACGCGCACCGCGCCGCCTGCGCTCTCCGCACACGCAGTTTCCCAGGGCGCAGATCCTCTCCAATGGCAGCTACGTCGCCATCGTCACGAATGGCGGTGGAGGGACGAGCTTCTGCCGCGGCCAGGCGGTCACCCGCTGGCGCGAGGATCGCACTCGCGATCCCGGAAGCCAGTTCCTGTACTTGCGCGACGTCCATTCCGGAAGCGTCTGGTCGGCCGCCTATCAGCCCACGGCGAAGAAGCCGGAGAGCTACCTCGTCGAGATGCTCGCCGAAAAGGCGACCTTCGACCGCCTCGACCAGGAGATCGCGACGCGCCTCGAAGTCGCAGTCTCGCCGGGCGACGACGCTGAAGTTCGGCGGGTGTCGCTCACCAACCGCAGCGATCGCCCGCGCGAGATCGAGCTCACGAGCTATGTCGAGCTGGGTCTCGGGTCGATCGCCGAGGATGTGGCGAATCCGGCGTTTGGCAAGCTCTTCGTCGAAACCGAGTGGATCGCCGAAAGCGCCGCGCTGCTGGCGAAACGCCGACGCCGCATGCCGCAAGATCCCGCGACGGTCGCGTATCACGTCCTTTCCATACAGGGACCGACGCAGGCGCAGGTCGAGTGGGAAACCGACCGGATGCGATTTCTCGGGCGGGGACGCGGCCCCGGCGATCCGAAAGCGATGGAGGGTCGCGCGCTCTCGGGCACGACGGGCGCCGTCCTCGATCCGATCTTCGCGCTGCGCACCCGCGTGCGCCTTGCCCCTGGCGGCTTCGCGCGCGTCTCCTTCACGACCGGCATCGCCAGCGATGAGGCGGCGGCGCGCGATTGCGCCCAGAAATACCACGACCATGGGGTCGCCGCTCGAGTCTTCGCTCTCGCCTTCACCCAGGCGCACTTGGCCGCGCGGCATCTCGGCGTTTCGCTGGCGCAGATTCAGCTGACGGAACGGCTCGGCTCGCGGGTCTTCTTCTCCGACGCGTCGCTGCGCTCCGACGGCGCGACTCTGAGCCGGAATACTCTCGGACAGGAGGCCCTCTGGCGGTTCGGCATCTCCGGCGATCTGCCGATCGTCCTCGTGCGCATCCAGGAACCGGACGCGATCGCGCTCGTGCGGCAGGTGCTCGTGGCGCACGAGCACTGGCGTCTCAAGGGTCTGCGGGCCGATGTCGTCGTGCTCAACGAGCACGCTGCAGGCTACTTCGAGGCGACCCGCCAATCTCTCGCGCAGCTCGTCGCGAGCGGCCCGTGGGGTGCCTGGCAGGATCAGCCGGGAGGGGTCTTTCTCCTGCAGGGCGATACCCTCTCCGCGCCCGAGCGGACTCTCCTCGAGGTCGTCGCCCAGGCGGCGCTTTCCGGCGACCGCGGAACGCTGGAGCAGCAGCTCGATCGCGCCGAAGAGGAGCCGCCGATGGCGCTCTCCAGAGACCTGGTGGACGAGATCGCGGACGCCGACCGGGCCTGGGCCGCGCATGGCGAGCCGGATCCCGGGAATGCCAGCAACGCCCGGTCACTCCTGCTCGACAACGGCCTCGGCGGCTTTTCGTCCGACGGCCGCGAGTACGTCGTCCTCCTCGAGGGCGAGCGCGAAACGCCGCTGCCGTGGATCAACGTCCTCGCCAACCCACGCTTCGGCAGCATCGTCACCACCTCCGGTGCGTCTCACACCTGGGCTGGAAACAGTCGCGAGAACCGCCTCACGCCCTTCGCCAACGATCCAGTCAGCGACCCGACCACCGAGGCAATCTTCGTCCGCGACGAAGCCAGCGGTGAGGTCTGGGGCGCGACGCCCGCGCCGATCAAGCGGACGTCACGCTCGCCGCGGTGGGTTGTGCGTCATGCGGCAGGAGTGACGCGCTTCAGTCGTTTCGCGCGCGGAATCGCCCAGGAGCTCGCCGTCTTCGTGGCGCGCGACGCGCCGGTCAAGCTTTCGCGCCTTACCCTGACGAATCGTTCCGAAAAGCCCCTCCGCCTCTCCCTCTTCGCCTACAACGAGTGGCTGCTCGGACCGCCATCCGCCCGGGGACCGAGATTCGTGGCGACCGAGCATGAGGCCGGGACCCGCGCCGTACTGGCGCGCGACCTCTACGGCCGCGAGCGTGAACGCGTCGCGTTCGCGGCGGCGAGCGTTCCGCTGCTCTCGGCAACGGGGGATCGGTTGGAATTTCTCGGCCGCAACGGTTCGCTCCCGCGCGCCGGAGCGCTCGGCCGGCCGCGCCTCGGCAACCGTTTCGGGGCCGGACTCGATCCCTGCGCGGCGCTCCAGGTCGCGGTGGACCTCGCGCCTGGCGAGACCCGAGCAGTCGTCTTTCTGCTCGGCCAGGGCGACAACCTCGAAGAGACCCGCGACCTGCTGCGGCGCTACGCCGGCGATGGCTCGGACAACGGCGCAGACGCCGCCGCGGCCGAGCTCGCGGCAGTCGAGAGCGCCTGGGACGTCACGCTCGACGCCGTGCGAATCACCACTCCCGATGACTCCTTC
>JBDSRU010000334.1:0-4801 GCA_039929145.1 Thermoanaerobaculia bacterium | reverse complement strand
CGAAGATCGCCATCTGGAACTCGGCGTCGGTCCCCGAGCAGTAGGCGTTGTCGCCCAGCATCAGCCAGAGATCGGGCGTCGCGGCGTTGGCGGTCATCCACCCCAAGTAGCCGTCGCGCACGAGTGCGGCGTTGTTCGTCGCCGGGCCGGCGCACAGCGGCAGGCTCGTGGCGCCGCAGTCGCCGATCACCCAGAGGTGCTGAGCGTCGGGATCGCCGGCCGCCGGAGCGGTGCGGAAGTGATGCGTCGCGTCGCCGCCGGCGAGCACCGTCGTCGTCGTGCCCACGGCGTAGTAGTAGAGCGTCTTCGCCGCCAACCCGGCGACCGCAACGACATGCTCGGTGGTGAGCGCCGAGCTGCTCGCCGTCTGATCGAAGACCCCTGCGACCTCGCCCCAGCCTGCCCAGGTATCGGTCGCGGCGTCGGTTCGCCAGCGCAGCACCGCCGCGGTTGTCGAGGTGCGCTGCAGATACGGCCCGCGCACGATCGTCGCCGCCGTGGCCGATGCCGGAAGCACGACCGACAGCATGGCGAGCACGCCGAACAGACCACCCGAGCGGCGTTCAGCGCGCATCGAAATCCCAGACGCGCACCGTCCTGCCCCTCTGCCGCAGCAGCGGCGCCACCATCTTCTGCAACTCGACGACGATACGCACCTTCTCCGGGAAGGGCAGCTTCGCCAGTCGCAGGCGGCGGGCCTCCTTGGCGCGAAAGAGCGCCGCGATTTCCGGTCTCAGCTCGTCCATGCGGTCCACCTTGCTTCGAGGCCATGCCGACGAACAATCTCCATGAGGAGCGGGCGCTCGATCTCCGCCTGCTCCAGCAGCATCCGGACGCGCTCACGGTCCTTCGGCCTCCCGGTCTGCAGCGCGATCGCCAGCAGATGCTCGGCCCGCAGCACACGAGTCGAAACCTCCCCGAACGGCTGCTCCCTGGCCTCCCGCAACGCCTCTTCCACGAGAGCATTGTAGGCCGGCAGGAACTGAACGGGTATGCCCTCGATCACGACGCAATCGCCCTCTTCCTCGTAACCGCGCTGGCGAAGCGCTGCATAGAGCCCGGCCAGAGAGATCAACCCGGACTCCGTGACCGGCAGGATGACGAAGACATCCAGGTCGAATGTCGCCAGCGGCTCGCAGTAGAAGGTGGCGGCGATCGCGCCGCCGATCGCGAAGCGCTGCAAGACACCTTCGTTCTCCAGGTTACGCAATACACGCAGGGTCGCCTGCATCAGAACCCCACGCGCCGCAGGACGGAACGCGGCAGCCAGCGAACGACGAGCATCACCCAGCTCCAGATGCCCGGGGCATAGACCACCGGCGAGCCCCGGTCCATGGCGCGTACCACCTGGGCGGCGACTTCGTCGGCGTCGCCGGCGAACGGCGGCTCGGGAAGGCCGGCGGTCATCGAGGTGCGCACGAAGCCGGGCTTCACCGTGATCACCCGAAGCCCCTGTCCGTAGAATCGATGGTCGAGGCCTTCGAGATAAGCCGCAAGGCCGGCTTTGGCGGCGCCGTACAGGACGACCGGCTTGCGCCCGCGGTCGCCGGCCACCGAACCGAAGACGCAGAGTGTCCCGCCTCCACCAGCGAGCAGACGCTCACGCGCCACTTCACAGAATTCGATCGTGCGCACGAAGTCGACCTCGAGCAGGCGGCGGCGAAGCGCCGGATCCGCCTCGAGCTGGTCCTGGGTCGCGAAGAGACCGGCGGTGACGACGACGGTGTCGAGCCCGCCGAGCGCCTTCGTCGCACCATCGAGCGCCGCGCCGAATCCATCGGGCTGCTCGAGATCGCAGGGACCGTAGCGGATCGCGACCTGCCCCGCCGCGCGGCGCGTCTCGAGATCGCGCGCCGCCGCCGCGAGCTCCGTCGCGTCGCGACCGAGGAGGTAGAGGGCCTCGCCGCGCTCGGCGAAACGGCGCGCGAGCGCGCGCCCCATCCCCTTCGTCGCCCCGAGCAAAACGATTCTCATGGTGCGGCTCCGGTCACGCCGTTGATCCTCTCGCGGCGGCGGGAAAAAGGCGATCGGAGAGTGCACTGCCGAGTCCCCCCTCGGGATCCCAGCGAGCGAGTTCGGCGAGAAAGGCCGGCAGACGCGGCTCGAGGCGAGCAAAGTCCTCCGCCGTCGACAGCGCATCCTTGGCCAGGTAGATGCGACCTCCCTCGTCGGCGACGAGAGCGTTCAAGCGAGCGACCAGGGCGGCAGTGCCGGCGCGAATGGGCAGATCGACGGCGACCGTGACACCGGGACGCGGAAAGCTGAGCATTCCCTCGCCCTCGGCGCCCATGTCCTTGAGCACGGAGAGGAACGAGGCCCCACCCTCGGCGATCAGCCGTTCGAGGAAGCGCCGCGTCGCCCCCGGACGCTCGCCTTCGGGCAGGACGCACTGGTACTGGGTGAAGCCGCGCCGGCCATACATCCGGTTCCAGTCCTCGATGACGTCGAGCGGATAGAAGAATTGCTGCGGCGAGAGCAGGCGGCGCCTTACCTGCGCCGGCGCCGTGCCGAAGAGCACGGAGTTGAAGAGCCGCACCACGAAAGGCGACAGGCACCACTCCGGCAGATCGACCGGGAAGCGGCGTCGCGGCCGCGCAGGCGGCGCGAAGAGCGGCGCCTCGCCAGCCTCCGCCCAGCGCCCGGCAAAGAGGATGCCGCGGCCGAGCGCTTTGCCCGCGCTCAGCGTGTCGATCCAGGCGACCGTGTAGGGCCAGTCGGCGGCAGCGGCACGCAGCGCCGTGAGCAGTTCGTCGAGCCCGTCGTAGCGTCGGCGCTCCTCGACGATCCAGGCCGAAGGCACCCGTTGCAGGATCAGCTCGACCTCCAGAATATGGCCCGTCAGACCCATACCGCCGAGCGTGGCGCGGAAGAGGCCGGGGTGCGTAGCGCGGTCGCAGTCGACGATGCGGCCGTCGGCGAGCAGCATCCGCAGCGCGCGCACGTGCTTCCCGAAGCTGCCGTCGCGATGATGGCTCTTGCCGTGGACGTCAGCGGCGACCATGCCGCCGAGGGTGACGAACGCCGTGCCCGGGCTCGCCGGCGGCCAGAATCCGCGCGGCAGGAAGAGACGCAGGATCTCGCGCAGGGAGAGGCCGGCCTCGGCGCGCAACACGCCAGTTCCGGGATCGAAGGCGAGGATGCGGTCAGCGAGCACCGACCCGGCGACCTCGAGCGCGCCGGCCGGCGGCAACGAGGCATCACCGTACGACCGCCCGAGGCCGCGGGTCAGCGGTCGACCGCGGGCCACGTCCGCCAGATCCTCACTGCGTATCTCGCGCCCCGGCACCGGCAGGCGCCCCCATCCGGAGAGCTGCGGAGGAACGCTAGCCATCGATCGGATCGAAGGCGGGGAGTCCCGGGATCCCCTTGAATCGCCGGTCGTGGGTCCAGATCTCCGTCGCACCTGCATCCAGCGCGGTGAGTCCGATCTGCAGGTCGAAGATTCCGTTGCCGACCACACCCAGGTCCTGGGCAAGGCGCAGCAGGCGGTCGCCAAAGGACGAGCCCGGCAGCAGCAGCACCGCCCCGGCTTCGGCGAGCGCTGAGAGATAGTCGCGCACCTCGCTGGGGCGGCTCGGTCGCGGCGCCGCGGCAGGATGCGTGACGACCGACCAGAGCTCGGCGATGCAAGGCTGCGGAATGCCCCAGCCGGCGCTGCGATTGGCGGCCTCTTCGATCGCCCGGCGCGCCGCCCGGTGTTCGGCAAGCCCTTCACGATGGGCGTAGACGAGCAGGTTGGTGTCGATGGCAATCACTTCGCGCGCCGCTCCGTCGCGAGGCGTTCGTACATCGACCCGCGGTCGGCGACATCGACTCCGGGCGCCAAGCCACCGGCAACGGTGACCCAACGGACGCGGCGGCGCTTTGCCGGAACTGGGCCTCCAGGGCGGCCCGCCGCCAGCTCACGCCGCAGACCACTCTCCACCAGCACCTTCAACGTGACCCGCCTCTCCGCAGCCTCTTTCTTGGCGGCGACAAAAAGATCCTCGGGCAGCTCGATCGTCGTCTTCATATGGGAATCCATATTAACCTATTTACGGGCCAGTCACCGGGCACCCTCCAGGGCCCTGGCCGAGCTACACTCCCGGGGTGATGCGACGCCGCCGCTGGACCCTGATCACCGCGCTGGTTCTCGTAGCGATGGCTCGCCAGGGGACCGCGGCGACGGCGCCGCAGTCGGTCCGGCCGGGCGCGATCGTCCGCTGGCCAGGTGAAGGCATCGTCGAGTGCCGGCAAGGCGACCAACGCTCCACGCCGCTTGAGGGAGTCTGCTACTTCCCCATCGATCTGCTGGCGACAGGAAAGCTCGCGGTCGAGCGCCGGACGGCGCAGGGGGTGGAGCGTCGCACACTGGCGATCGCTAGCTATCCCTACCCCACCGAGTCGCTCACCGGCGTCGAGGAGAAGTACGTTTCACCTCCCAAAGCCGAGCTGGCGCGGATCGAGCGCGAGCAGCAGGAGACCGCCGCGGTCTTCCGTCGGCGCACGGCACGAAGTCTCGTCCTGCCGCTCGGCAAACCGCTGGCGAAGCTTCCCGAGGGTGGGCGCTTCGGCTCCCGCCGGATCTTCAACGGCGAGGCGCGCAGCCCGCACGGCGGCACCGACTTCAAGGCCGCCGCCGGCACCGTCGTCTACGCCGCCGCGGACGGCGTCGTGGCGCTCGCGGCCAGTCAGTTCTTCGCCGGCAACGCGGTTTATGTCGACCATGGCGACGGCCTCGTCACGATGAGCTTTCATCTTTCCGCGATGCTGGTGAAAACCGGTGCCATCGTGCAGCGCGGTCAGGCGATCGGCAAGGTCG
>JBDSRU010000333.1:0-26070 GCA_039929145.1 Thermoanaerobaculia bacterium | reverse complement strand
GAAACCGCCCAGAGCCTGAGCGACGTCGGCCTCACCTTCGCCGCCCTCGGAGACCTCCAGACGGCGGAGAAATGGCTTCGCGAGGGTCTCGCGCAGAGCCGCGTGGCGCTCGAACCGGCAAGCCTCGGGCTCGCCGAAGCACAGATCTTCCTCGCCGATCTGCTCGTCCGCCGACACCAATCCGAAGAGGCTCTCGCGCTCTACACGGAAGCGCTGCCCATCCTCCGCGCGGCCTACCCGGCTGACCACCCGAAGGTCGGCGAGGTTGAAGCGCAGCTCGCCCGTCTCGCTCCGACGGCCGTGCACCCTGGAACTCGTATCTAGCGCATCGGGCTGTCGCCACTCGTGCATGCACTCCGTTCTGCCTTGTGATGACCCCGCGCTCGCGACACCGCAGCGACGAGGACGACGGCCCGCCCGATCCGGCGGCCGGTCTCGATCGCCTTGAGGATTGGATCGAGCGCCGCCTGCCCGCGGAGCCTCGCCCGATCTGGGCGCAGGGGCTGGTTCTGGTGATGCGGCTCCTCGTGGGCCGCGGCAGCTGGGTGGTGGGCACTCTCTGCTTCGCTCTCGGCGCCCCGTGGTTCGTCCTCGTCCACCGGCAGATCGACACCATGGCGCGCGCTGCCTGGTATCGCACCACCGCTACCGCCTCGGCAACCGCGCGCGTCGAACGGGTCGAACTGCGCCTGATCGCCGGAGTGTCGGATGGGGTGCAGCGCGTCGTGCCGTCGGTGCTCTTCTCTTTCCAACCTGAGACCGCGGGCGGCCAGAGCGGCCATTCCTCCGCCGGCGAGCGGGTCTGGGTGCGCTATCTGCCGCACGGCGAGGGCCTCGAGAATCATCATCAATGGGGCAGCTCGCCACCCTTGCTCGCGACGCCGCCGACGATCACGCCCGGCTGGCATTTCCGCTGGGCCAGCGCGAACGACGAGACTCCCGGCTTCGACCTGCTCTGGTCGGACAGCGATTCGACGCAACTCGAAAGCGCGACGCCCTGGAACGGCGAGACCTTCCTCGCCAACGTTCTCGCCGACCTCGATCGACCGATCGATCTCCTGGTCGGCGACTGGACACGCGCAGACGGCGACGCGACCTCGCTCGCCGTGCGGTTCCCCCCTGACGACCCCCACCGCCTCTTCGTCACCGACGCGCTCTCGCACCTCCCGCCCTCGGGCGGCAACGGCTTCGCCGAGCTCCTCTTCGCCCTGATCCTGGCGGTGCCGTTCGGCCTGCCGTTCTGGTGGGTCGGCACTCGACTGCTTTCGCGAGGCGTCGCACCGCGCCATCGCCACTACTTCGTCTGGGTGCCGCTCGTGCTGCTGCCCTTGTGGGGTCCGCGTTACATGGAAATCCTCGAGCGCCTCTCGCCGGGCGCGATGGACCGCAACGTGCTCCTGGCCAAGATCGGCTCGACTCAGGTGCTCCCCGGCGCCGAGCGAGCGGGACCCGGTCCTTCCTTCGATCGCAAGCGGCGCATCGACTTCGAGAGCTCGCGTTTCGCTCCGACGCTGGCGCGGGTCGATCTCTCCCGGCCGGTGAAGCGGCTGGCGAACGGCGACGCTGTCTGGCGCGAGCTCGAAGGGCGCTTCACGCTAGCGCTCCTGGCGCTTGATGACGACACGTTCGCCCGGACGTTGCAGCAGACCCTTGAGGCGGAGTCCTGGAGCGGCCCGCCGGCGCTCGCGCCGATGCTCCTCGAAAGCGCGCGTCTCGTCACACTCGATCCGGCGCGCGGCGAGACCGCGCGGACCGCGGCTCACCGGTTGCTCGGCTTCCTGGCCGCGAGAACGGGTGTCGATCTCTGCCATCCGGGCTTTGCCGCCTATCGCGAAGACCTCGAGCGTCTTGCGCTGCATCCCGAGGCCGGCATTTCGGAACCGGCGCGCGAGCGACTGGCCGAGATCGCCCTTTGGCTCGCAGCCCGCCAGCGCGACTGGGGAAAAATCTGCTGACCGGGCTGTGCCTCAGCGCGGCGGCGCTGCGCCCAGCCGGTGAATGAGCAAAGCGGCGCGCTGCACGATGCGAGACAGATCGGTGAGATCGACGTACTCGCCGCGCGCGTGCTCCTGCTCACCCAGTGTGCCGAGACCGTCGAGGCCGGGAAGAAGGTGCGCGACGAAGGAGATGTCGCCCGCACCGCGTTCGTTGGGGTCCTGCTCCACGATCGGGCCGGTGCCGAGATCACGGCTCACCCCGTCGAGAGCCCGCAGCAGGGCTCGATTGCCGTCGGTGGGCGCCATCGCCGGCATGCCGTGCAGAAAGGAGATCGAGGCTCCGGCCTGCGGCGCGTGACGGGCGACGATGGCGCGCATCCGCTCTTCGGCCCGATCGCGCTGTTCGGCGGAAAGGAAGCGCAGATCGCCTTCGACGATCGTCGTCGCTGGCACGACGTTGTGCTTGCCGGTGGCGCTCCCCGAAGCCGTGCCCGCCGCGAGGCCAGCGGTGGTGCCACCGACCACGACGCTCGGATTGAAAGTCAGGTAGGGCTCGGGCAACTCGGCACGGAAAGCGCCGAGGATGCGCACCATCTCGAAAATCGCTCCGTCGCCTCGGTCGGGACCGAAGATGCGCGACGAATGCCCGGTCGAACCCGTGGTCTCGAGGCGCCAGGAGGCGAAGCCGCGCCGGCCCACCACAGCCACTCCTGGCACCGAGCCCTCGAAGGCGAGCACCAGGTCGCTCCGTCCGGCCGCTTCGACGAGCGCCGCGCGGCTCACCGTCTGCGGCTCGCCGACGTCCTCCTCGTCCCCGGTCAGTACGACGATTACCTGGCGACCGGCGAGGAGCCCCTCCGCAGAGAGCGCCCGCAGCGCCTCGACGATCACCACGTCGCCGCCCTTCATGTCGGAGACTCCGCTGCCTGTGGCGCGCTCGCCATCGCGGCGGAACGGTTCGCCCTCGAGCACGGTGTCGAGGTGCCCGAGCAGCAGCAGGCGCGAACCCGCAACAACTCCGCGGCTGGCACCCGCGCCAGCAAGCTCGGCGACCAGATGGCCAGAACGCCCGACCTCCGCCGGCAACTCCACCCAGCGCACTTCGAATCCCAGTGCCGCCAACTCGGCCGCGAAGATCGCGCCGACCTTGCGCACGCCGGCGAGATTCTCGGTCGCGCTCGGCTCATCCACGGCGCGGCGAAGCAGCGCCACCGCCTCTTCGCGCTGGGCTTCGACGCGCGCCACCAGACGCTGCTCGGCAGAAGTGAGCGCTGCGGCCGAAGCCGTCACGGGGACGAAAACCTGGCACAACACGAGGGCGGACAGAATGCCCAACAGATGGGGCGATCGGCGGCGCATCGTCACCTCCCGAAAAGCGGCAGAGCAGGTTGAACGGGGCGGCAACGTATCACGCGCCTTCGCCGGCCCCGCCTGTGGCATCCTGCGAGCGCGCCAGCCGCAGCGTCCGGCGCCAGGAGAGAGGGCAGATGAGCACCGACATCGTCGTCATCGGCGCCGGCATCCACGGTTGTGCGACCGCGCTGCGCCTCGCCCAGGCGGGCGCGAGGGTCACCGTGCTCGAGCGCAGCGTCCCGGGCGCAGAGGCCTCGAGCGCAGCGGCCGGAATCCTTTCGCCCGGCGTCGAGGCGCAGCACGGCGGGCCGCTGCTCGCGCTCGCCCAGGACTCCTTGCGGCGTTGGCCCGGCTTCGCGGCGGAGCTCACGGCGGCGACTGGCATCGATCTCTCGTGGAGCGCGAAGGGCACGTTGCGCGTCGTCTTCGACGACGCGGGAGCGGCCGCCTGGCAGGCCGATCTGCCGCGGCTCGTCGGGCTGGGCGTCGCCGCCGAATGGCTCGACAGCGCCGCGCTGCGCAGCCTGGAACCGGCGCTCGGAGCCACGGCACGTGGCGGATATCTCTTCCGCGACGAAGCGAGCGTCGATCCGAAGCCGCTGTTGCGCGCGCTCGCCGCCGCCGCCGAGGCGGCCGGCGTCCGCTTCCTTCGCGGCGTGGTGCAGCGCATCGCCATCGCAGGCGGCCGGGTCGAGGGCGTCGATCACGTCTCGGGCCGGCTCTCTGCCGGCGCGGTGCTTCTCGCCGCGGGATCCTGGGCCGGACTCGTCGAGGGCAGCGGCCTGCCGACGGGCGCCGTGCGCCCGGTGCGCGGCCAGATGGTCGTGCTCGAACCACTCTCCGCCGCGCCACCGCGCTTCGCCCGCGTCGTCTTCTCTCCCCGGGGCTATCTCGTTCCGCGGCCCGACGGTCGCATCCTCTGCGGCTCGACCATGGAAGAGGCCGGCTTCGAAAAGGCGGTCACCGCCGAGGGCCTGCTCGCCATCCTCGCCATGGCGGTCGAGGTTTCACCGCGGCTCGCCGCCGCGCGCTATCTCGAGTCGTGGTCGAATTTCCGCCCGGCGACCGTAGACGGCCTGCCGATTCTGGGGCCGGGCGCGATCCCGGGGCTCTTCTACTCCACCGGCCACTACCGCCACGGCATCCTCCTCGCCCCGGCGAGCGCCGACCTCGTCGCCGCCAGCCTGCTCGGCGAGCGGCCGACGATCGACCTCGAACCCTACTCCGCCTCCCGGCTCTACTGATTGCCTGAAGCCATGGCCGCACTGCGGACCGGAGCCGCGCTCTCCGGTGGAGCGGCGAGGCGATCGAGGTCGAGATCGGCGCGCGACCACGCCAGACTCAAGCGGCGGTCAGCGGCTGCGGCCTCGCTCTCCCTGCCCTGTCGGCGCAGCGCCGCGGCCAGACCGGTGAGCGCCCAGCCGTTCTCCGGATTTCTCGCCAGGTCGGCGCGATAGAGCGCCTCCGCGGGGGCGTTTCTTCCGGCCTCGAGCAGCATCGGCCCCAGGACGTGGCGCACCGGGAAGTACCAGTCGGTCGGCTCGTCGTAGCGCAGCGCGTCTTCCAGTGCGACGGCCTCGGTGAGCCTGGCGACCGCGGCGTCCCAGTCGCCGCCAGCCCGCGCGGCTTCGGCAGTCATGAGATGGCGCGCGATCTGCGACAGCGTCGTGACCGGGTTGAAGCCCTCCATCGCGTCAGGCGGCAGCAGCGCGTAGTTGCGCTCGGCTTCGACGCACTCCTTTCGAGCCGCCTCGAGGTTTCCGAGTCGCGCCTGGGCGATCGAACGCGCGACGTGCGCCACCGCCGTGGCGTAGGCGAACTCGGCCGGCGGCAGCGGTTCGGCGAGGATTCCCTGCCAGCGCCCGAAGCGCACCAGGGTCCAGACCGGATAAGCGAGCCAGCCGTCGTAGCCCGGCATGGCGCGCAGCATCTCGAGTGGCAACCGTGCCGCCGTGTCGCGGGCCGCGGAATAGGCGGTCGCGCTGCGCCCCTCCATCTGCGCCGCGAACCAGAGGAACTGGTGGTTGTGCGCGGCATACATCGGATAGATCATGAAGTTGCCGGCGGCCGGCAGGTAGAGGCCGTCGGCGGCCACGGCGCGCTCGTTGGCGAGCGCCGAGTCGGCGTAGCGCCCGACGCGCTGGAAGATGTGCGAAGGCATGTGCACCAGGTGGCCGGCGCCCGGCATACTGGCCCGCAAGCGTTCCGCTGCGCCCACGGCCCGCTCCGGACGCGTCGAGGCCTCGACGGCGTGAATGTAGAGGTGACAGAGCCCGGGATGAGACGGAGTCTGCGCCAGTGCGCCCTCGAGCAGGGCGACGATCTCTGGTGTCCAGGACTTGGGCGCGCCGTCAGCCTCGTAGAGATCCCAGGGGTGGAGATCGAGCAACGCCTCGGCGCTGAGGTAGGCGACGTCGGCGTCGCGCGCAAAGTCCTTCGCGACGGCACGCATCGCCTCGGCGTAGGCGGTTTCGAGAGCGCTCTGCCCTGCGGGCGAAGTCGGCGCCGGATCACTGTAGCGCAGGGCGATGGCGCGAATCAGCGCGCGCTCGACCGGCGTCGCCGTTCCCGCGCGGCGAGCGGCCTCGCCAGCGGCGATGTTCGCGGCGACAGTGCGCTCCGGCGTGGCGGGAAAATTGATGTGCGGTCCGAGCGCGAAGGCGACGCCCCAGCTGCACATCGCGCAGGTCGGATCGATCTCCACCGCAGCGCGAAACGAACGCTCGGCCTCCTCGAGGTTGAAAGCGAACAGAAGTCGCAGGCCCTGGTCGAAATAGCGCTGCGCCGCCGGCAGGTAGGTCGAGACCGTGCGGTGGTGCTCACCCAGGTTGTCGAGCGTGGGCGCACCTGCGACCTCCGTCGCGACGGCGCCGTGCGCCTGCGCGTGCGAAGTCGACAGGACGGCGAAGCAGAGCGCACCGGCGATGAACAGTAGACGACGCATCGGAGACCTCCGGAAGCTGGGGGTGAAAGGGCACCCCCGGGAAGACTGCGAGGACCATTGTACGCAGCGCCGTCTCGCCCTGACACTCACTTTCGTCGGTGCACGCGCCCGCGTTCGAAGGGCGAGGCTCAGCGCTCCTCTTGCGGCCGCCAGTTGAGAATGGCGGTCGCCGGCTGCGCGCCGCCCGAACGCTCGCGGACGATTGCGAGAATGCGGCTGCCGTCGGGAGAGACGTCGAAGTCGCGCCAGGCCGCATGCTCTGCCAGCCGGAAAAGTTCGACCGGCAGCCCGAGCTCGAGCCGCGGCGAGAAGCGGACCGGCACGGCGAGCATCCTTCGATCGGCGGTGAGGTACAGGATTTCCTCTCCACTCCGGCTCCAGCGCACGAGAGAGGCGCCGCCCGTTGAGATCCGCACTTTTTCGTTGCGATTCGCGAGCGAGGACACGTAGACCTCGAAGGCGCCGGTCTCGTCCGACAGGTAGGCGAAGGCATCGCCGTCGGGGGCGAAGCGCATCTGATCCTCCTGCCCGGCGGTCGTGAATAGCTGCTGAGGGTGCATCTCGCCCTCGAGGTTCAGCACCCAGGCGCGGGGCTTGCCGTCGTCACCGCGCTCGCGGAACAACAGTCGACGGCCGTCGCGCGAGATGCTGGTCGCTACCTGGAAAGTCGAGCGCGAAAGCAGGTCTTGCTCACGGCCGGAGGCCAGGTCTCGACGCACCATGTTGGGCCCCAGGGGGCGCTGCGCCGAATAGACGATGCTCTTGCCGTCCGGCAGCCAACGCCCGGCGATGTCGGCCCCGCGCTCCGAAGTGAGCCGGGTTTCGACGCCGCGCTCGAGGTCGATCTGCCAGATGTCGTAGGAGCCGACCTCGGGCTGCATGCGCTCGACGAGCACACTGTGGCCATCGGGCGAAACATCCAGGGAGGAATAACCGCCGGGAGGCCCGACTTCGCCGAGCGGCTTGCCGGTGCGATCCATCCATCGCAGACGGTAGACGGAATCTTCGGAGAGCAGGAATGCCGTCCCGGCTGGCGATGCGGCGAATCCGGCCCACCCGGGAGAGAAGAAAAAACGGACTGCAGGAGCGATCGAATAGGGCGCACCGAGGAGTCTCGCCGACGCGGGATCGAATTTCTGGCCCACCAGAACACCATCGCGAGCGAAGGCCATCACGTCGGGAGCGAGGAACGCCACTCTCGACTCCAACGGTGCGACGACACGTCTCGGCTTTCCCGGCTCGACCAGCATCAGACTGGACGTGAGCTGGGTGTCGCGACTCAGGTAGACGAACCTCCGACCGTCGCCCAGAAACCACGGCCACTTGGTGCGCGCTTCGTTGCGTTGGGCGTCGGGCTCGACGATCTTTTCCGGAGTCCCGCCGAGCGCGGAAACGGAATAGATCGCGTCGCCCTGCACTCCCGAGAACAAGATCTGGTTTTCGGCCCCCCAGGTGCCGGCGAACCCTGTGCCGCTCGGAGTATCGCAAATGGCCACCGGGGCCTCGGTGCCGAGGTCGAGGCGTTTGAGCTTGCCGCCGCCGAAGAAGGCCAGCGAGCGCCCATCGGCGGACCAGATCAGCGACCGCGCGCCCTCCGTGCCGGGCAGGGGCCGCGCCTCGATCTCGTCGATCTGCCGCAACCAGATACGCGACTCGGCACGCTCGCCGACGGTGACAAAGGCCAGCTGCCGCCCGTCGAGAGAGACGGCGAGAGACAGGCTGTCGAAGCTGCTGAAGAACTCTTCCCCCTGAGGTGGCGCGATATGGAGACGGACCTCGGCCGCTGCGCTCGCGGCAGGTCGATGGAGCAGCGCCGCAATGCCCGCCCCCGCAAGCAGCGCGGCAGCGCCGAGAGCGAGAAGGGGCCAGCGGGCGCCGCGCGTCCGCACGCCTGCCGGAGCCGGTGGCGTCGGTTCGGCGCCACTGCGCGCGATCTCCTGCAGCAGGAGCGCCGCGTCGTGGGCGCTTTGCCAGCGCGTCTCGCGATTCTTGACCAGGCAACTTCGCACGAGCCGGTCGAGCGCCGGCGGCAGCGACGGAGCGAGCGCCGCGAGCCGCTCCGGCTCGCTCTGCAGGATCGCCGCGATCACTGCCGGAGGGTTATCGCCCGAGAAGGCCCGCCGGCCGCTGAGCATCTCGTACAGCACACACCCGAAAGCCCACAGGTCGGCGCGGGTATCGGCCTCACGCGCCTCGATCTGCTCGGGCGACATGTATTGCGGCGTGCCGACGAGCATGCCCTCGACCGTCAGCGGCTCGGCCGAGACGACCTGGGTCAGCTCGGCGGCCACCGCGCTGCGCGAAAGGATCTGCAGTGGCGCTGCCTGTCGCTTCGCCAGACCGAAGTCCAGCAGCTTGACTCCGGATCCGGTCAGCAGGACGTTGGCCGGCTTGAGGTCGCGGTGAACGAGCCCGAGGCGGTGCGCCTGGGCGAGCGCCCCTGCGATCTCGATTCCGCTGCGCACTGCCTGGTCGAGCGGTAGCCTTCCCTTGAGGAGGCGATCGGCAAGCGTTTCGCCCTCGAGGTACTCCATCACCAGGAAATCGGTCTCGCCCTCGCGTCCGACGTCGAACAGGGTGCAGATGTGCGGGTGCGACAGGGCCGAGATCGCTCGCGCTTCACGATCGAAACGGGCCCGCTGGTCGGCCGTCGCGATCAGACCCTCGGGCAGTACCTTGATGGCGACGGAGCGGCCCAGGCGCGGGTCGAGCGCCTTGTAGACCGCGCCCATCCCGCCCTCGCCGACCTTGGCCGCGATCTCGTAGGGACCAAGACGGGTGCCGGGCGCCAGCGTCACGCCGCCAGTCTGCCACAGGCGTCCCGAGGCTCCGGCGGAACACGCTGCAGGGATTGCACTGCGAAAGCGCTCCGACTGCCGCTCTCGCCGCGAGCCCGAGGATCGGGTCGGCGACTGGTAAAGTCGGCTCGCATGCCTTCCGCCACCAACATCGATTTCGCCAAGGAACTCAACCCCGATCAGCTAGCCGCGATCACCCACGAAGACGGCCCGCAGCTCGTTCTCGCCGGCGCCGGATCGGGCAAGACCCGGGTCATCACCTATCGCGTCGCCTGGCTGGTTCAGGAGCGTGGTGTCGATCCGGCTTCGATCGTCGCCGTCACCTTCACCAACAAGGCGGCGGGTGAGATGCGCGACCGCGTCGAGCGCCTGCTCAACATCTTTCCCCTCCCCACCTTCGTCGGCACCTTTCACCGCTATGCCCTCACCCTGCTGCGCCGCTACGGGGAACGCGTCGGACTGCCGCGCGACTTCGCGATTCTCGACACCGACGATCAGAAACGTCTGGTGGTTCAGGCGATGGCGGCCGAAGGGGTCTCCGAGACGAGCTTTCCGCCGCGGACGCTCCTTGCGGCGATCTCCGGCGCCAAAAACCGGCTGCTGTCGCCGGCCCAGTACGAGCGCGAAGCGAAGGACTTCTTCGAGCAACGCGTGGCGAGGGTCTACCGCCGCTACCAGTCGTTGGTGGCTCAGGCTTCCGGGGTCGACTTCGACGACATGATGAGCCTCGCGGTGAAGCTCTTCACCGAGCACAAGGACATCGCCGACCGCCTGCGGCAGCGCACCCGGTACCTGCTGGTCGACGAGTTCCAGGACACCAACCAGGCGCAGCTCACCCTGGTCTCCGAGCTCGCCGGAGCGAACGGCAATCTCACCGCTGTGGGCGACGAGGATCAGGGCATCTATCGCTGGCGCGGTGCCGACGTCACCCACATCCTGGAGTTCGAACGCCATTTTCCGGGTGCTTCGGTGCGCAAGCTGGAGCGCAATTACCGCTCGACCGGCACCATCCTCGACGCCGCCAACGCCGTCGTGTCGAACAACCAGCTGCGGCGCGGCAAGAAACTCTGGACGGCCGCGGGCCGCGGCGAGAAGGTCGCGCTGCACCGCGCCGGCGACGAGCTCGAAGAGGCTGCGTGGGTGGTCGAGACGCTCACCCGTCTGCGCGGCCGCCATGCGCTTTCGGACATGGCGATCCTGGTGCGCACCAATGCCCAGACGCGGGCGTTCGAGGACGAGTTCTTCCGCCACCGGATTCCCTACACCATGGTCGGCGGGGTGCGCTTCTACGAGCGCGCTGAAATCAAGGATCTGGTCGCCTACCTGCGGTTGCTGCGCAATCCCCGCGACAGCTTTTCGCTGTCACGGATCCTGAACGTGCCCCCGCGCGGTATCGGCAAGACCACGTCCGCAATGCTCGACGAGCGCGCGGCGAAACTCGGCGCGACGCTCTGGGACGTGCTCGAGGTCGACCCGCTCGAAAGCTTTCCCGCCCGGGCCGCCACCGCCCTGCGCGCTTTCAAGGCGCTCATTCACCAACTGCGCGCGGCCGCCGAAGAGCTGCCCTTGCCGGCGCTCCTCGACGAGCTGCTGGCGAAGACCGGCTATACGGACATGTACCGGCGCGAAAACGAGGAAGAGCAGGCCAAGCTCGAGAACATCCGCGAGTTCCTCTCGGCGGCGCAGAACTTCACCGAATCCAAGAGCTACGGCAGCGGCGAGGACGACGACCTCCTGACCGCCTTCCTGGACCATGTCGCGCTGGTCTCGGATCTCGACTCCTGGGACGGCGAACGCGGCGTCAGCCTGATGACCCTGCACAGCGCCAAGGGGCTCGAGTTTCCGGTGATCTTCCTGCCCGGCCTCGAAGACGGCCTGCTGCCGCACTGGAATTCACAGGGCAAGAGCGAGGACCTGGAAGAGGAGCGCCGCCTGTTCTATGTCGGCATGACGCGGGCGAAGGAAAAGCTGCATCTCTCCTGTTGCCGGCGCCGCCGGATCGCCGGCGCCTATCAGGACCAGCGGGAGTCGCCGCTTCTCGCCGAAGTGCCCGAGAGTCTGCTCGAAGCCTCGGCGAGCCCGCGCATCTACCAGACCGAGCGCACCCGCCCGATCGACGAGTTCTACGGCCGCCAACCGAACCTGCCGCCGCTGCCGGCAGCCGCAACGCGCGGCCCCAAGCGGGGCAGCCGCGTCCGCCATCCGACTCTCGGCCAGGGCGTGGTGCTCGAGCTCGAAGGCGAGGGCGAAGACGCCAAGTTCACGATCTTCTTCGAGCGCGCCGGCAAGAAGAAGCTCATCGCCCGCTACGCCACGCTGGAGCTTCTCTAGCTTCCGGGGCGGGCGAGAAATTCCTCGCGCAGCAGGGCGTAGAGGAAGTTGTCGATCCGGCGGCCGTGGAGCGAGAAATAACTGCGCAGCAGGCCTTCACGCTGAAATCCGATCTGCTCGAGGAGACTCGCCGAACGCACGTTCTCCACCGAGCAACGCGCTTCGAGGCGCTCGATGCCGACCGCGGCGAAGAGCTCGGGCAGAAGCTGTCCCAGCGCTCCCGCCATCAGACGCATCCCCTGGTATTCCGTCGCGAGCGCGTAGCCGATCTCCGCCAACCCGTGCTCCCAGGAGAGGATCGCGAGAGTGATCCAGCCCGCCGATTCGCCCTCGACCATGACGATCCACTGGAAGCGCTCACCGCGGCCGCGGTAGAGATCCTCCATGCGCTGGCGCGCGAGGTCCGCCCTGAGCTCGCCGACCGAGGTCTCCTGCAGTGGCTGGTGAAGGCGCACCGACTCCTCCTGCCGCCAGACGAAAAGACTCGAGGCGTCGCCTGGAAGTGCGGCGCGCAAAGCCACCCGACGTGGACGGGGTTCGCGATCGGCCACCATCTGCCGATCCTATCCAAGGCCGGTCAAGAGCCCGAGCCGGGACTCCGCACCCCGCAGGTCTTCCTTACTGGACGACAGTGGACGACGGGCGGGTCACGACGTGAAGAAGCATCTGAGGGATGATTCGCCAGTGCCGAGCCTCCCACCCTTCGTGGACGACCGCCTCCGCGACCACGGACCGGCGGACGGCCACTATCGCTACCGTCTCGACATCGCCTACCTTGGCGCGGGGTTTGGCGGCTGGCAGCGCCAGCCGAACGCCGACACGGTGCAGGCGCGCGTCGAGGCGGCGCTCTCCGAGCTCGTAGGCAGCCCGGTCGCTGTCGTCGGAGCGAGCCGCACCGACGCGGGTGTGCACGCCCGCGGCCAGGTGGCGCACGTCGATCTCGCCCGGCCGTTCTCCACCCAGGGCCTGGTCTTCGGTACCAACCACTCGCTGCCGCCCGCCATCCGGGTGCTCGCCGCCGCGGAGGCTCCGCGGGGCTTTCACGCCCGCTTCTCGGCCACCGCGAAGGAGTACGCCTACCGCTTGCGAGCCGGCCGCTTCGTGGCACCCGACCTCGCGGCGTTCGTCCTCGCGGTCCCGGACCGTTTCGACCTCGAGCGGCTCCAGGCGGCGACGCTGCTCCTGCCCGGAAGGCACGACTTCTCCTGCTTCGCCCTGGCCGGAGGCAGCCACCGCTCGCCGGTCCGAACGATTTTTCGCGCCGCCTGGGAGGAGGAGCCGACCGGACTGACTCTGCGCATCACCGGCGACGGCTTTCTGCGCGGCATGGTGCGCGGCCTCGCCGGCACCCTGCTGGAGGTCGCCCTCGGCCAGCGCGCGCTCGCGGAGTTCGGAGAGCTCCTCGCCGGCGGCGAGCGCGGTGCCGCCGGACCCACGGCACCGGCGCACGCGCTCGCCCTCGAACGGATCGACTACCGCACTTCTTTTTGAGACCGCCGCGCGGGTCCGCCGGCGGCACGCTGTGGTAACTTGGATCGAATGTCCGAGTTGTCGCTCCAGGTGGAACCCGGATCGCTCGAGGAGAGCCTGCTGCGGCAGATCGACTGCAGCCGGATGCCTCGACATGTCGCCATCATCATGGACGGCAACGGGCGTTGGGCCGGCAAGCGGTTCATGCCGCGCATCGAGGGTCATCGCGCCGGCGTCTCCGCGGTGCGCGAAACGGTCGAGAGCGCCGCCCGCCTGGGAATCGAGGTCCTGACTCTTTACGCCTTCTCGATCGAGAACTGGAAGCGGCCGCGCCACGAAGTCTGGACGCTCATGAATCTCCTCAAGGAGTTTCTCCGGCGCGAGATCCGCACCCTCATCGACAACGACATCCGGCTGCAGATTCTCGGGCGCTGGCGCGAGCTCGATCCGTCGGTCGTCGCCACCCTCGAAGAGGGGCTCGAGAAGACCGCCGCGGGGCGGCGCATGGTGTTCAACATCGCGCTCAACTACTCCGGACGCTGCGAAATCGTCGACGCCTGCCGCCGCCTGGTCGCCGAAGCGGTGGCGCAACCGGGTCGCGTCGTCGATGAGGCGGCGATCTCCGCCGCGCTCGACACCGCCGGGCAGCCCGACCCGGACCTGCTGATCCGGACTTCGGGCGAGATGCGGGTGTCGAACTTCCTGCTCTGGCAGATCGCCTACTCCGAGATCGTCGTCACCCCGACGCTCTGGCCCGATTTCCGAGTGCGACACCTTCTGGAAGCGATCGTCGCCTTCCAGGGTCGCGAGCGCCGCTTCGGCGGCATCGAGGCGCCGGCCGCCACGGGTTCGAGCGCGCGCGCCGATGCGGGCACTCCGGTCGATGAGCCCCTCGGTGGCGAGCCGCCGGCTGCGACGGCGCAGAATTCCGTCAAGAGCTGACAGCGAGACCACCGGATTCGACGATGAAACGTCTTCTCACCGCCGCGATCGGTGTGCCCGCCGCGCTCTTCGCCGTCTTCCGCTTTCCGGAATGGGCCTTCCTCCTGCTGCTCCTGGTCGTTTTCGAATGGGCGGCGCTCGAGTTCGTCGCCATGGTCCGTCCACTCGCGCCGCAGGCACCCTGGCGCCTCCTGCTGGTCACCGCGCCGCTGGCCGCGGTCGCGCTCGAGCGTGCTCTTGCCCTCGGCCGGGTTGCCGGCAGAGTGCCCGGCGAAGTGCTCGGCACCGGCACCCTCGACGCCCACTGGCTGCTGCTGCTCGCCTCCGCGGTGGCGATCGTGCCGCCGGTCGCGGTGCTGCTCGGCCGGACGCCGGTCGAGCAGGCGATTCCCGCCGCCGCGATTCTCGGCTGGGGCACCCTCTACTTCGCGGCACCAGTAGCGAGCCTGGTCCTCCTGCAACAGCGCGACCCGTGGCTCTTCTTCCTGCTGCTCGCCATCGTCTGGCTCGGCGACACTGCGGCCTACTATGTCGGCTCCGCCTGGGGGAAACACCGTCTCGCCCCGGTCGTCTCGCCGAAGAAGTCCTGGGAAGGCGCGATCGCCGGCCTCGCGACCTCCCTGCTCGCGACCGCGGTCTGGTCGGTCTGGCGCCAGGGCGCCATCGACCCGGCGCTGCTCGCCGTCGCGCTCGCCACCGCGATCGCGTCCCAGCTCGGTGACCTTGTCGAGTCGCTGGTCAAGCGCGCCGCGAACGTCAAGGACTCGGGCGCGATCCTGCCCGGCCACGGCGGCATGTTCGACCGCTTCGATGCCATGTTCCTCGCCGCGCCGGTCATGCTGCTCGCGCTCTGGATCGCCCACTTCGAGCTCACGCGATGACCCAGCGCCTCGCGCTGCTGGGTGCCACCGGCTCGATCGGTGCGAGCACGGTCGAAGTCGTGCGCCATCATCCCGACCGGCTGTCGATTTCGACGCTCGGCGCCCTGGGGAGAAACCCCGAAGCGCTGCTCCAGCTGGTGCGCGAGTTTCGGCCGCTGCTTCTCGCGGTCGTCGATCCGGAAGTCGGGCGAGCGCTGCGTCCGCAGTTGCCGCCCGGGGTCGAGCTTGCGTGCGGGGCCGAGGCGCTCGTCGCCGCCGCCACCCATCCGGCGGTCGACAAGGTGGTCGCGGCGATCGTCGGCGCCGCAGGCCTGCCGCCGGTCGCTGCGGCGCTCGCGGCGGGGAAACCGGTGGCCCTCGCCAACAAGGAGTCGCTGGTCGTCGCCGGCCGCCTGTTGACCGACCTCGCGCGCCGCACCGGCGCCGAGATCGTGCCGATCGACAGTGAGCACGTGGCGCTCCACCAGGCGTTGCGCGCCGGGACGCGCGAGGAGGTCCGCCGGCTCGTCCTCACCGCCTCCGGAGGACCCTTTCTGCACCGCGACCCGGCGACCTTCGCGTCCATCCGACGGGAGGAGGCCTTGCGCCATCCGACCTGGTCGATGGGCGCCAAGATCAGCGTCGACTCTTCCACTCTGATCAACAAGGGGCTCGAGCTCATCGAGGCCTCCCATCTGTTCGGCATCCCGCCGCAGGCCATCGACGTCGTCGTTCACCCGCGCTCACTGGTGCATTCCCTGGTCGAGTTTCGCGACGGCTCCTGGCTCGCGCAGCTGTCGCGCAACGACATGATCTTTCCGATCCAGTACGCGCTCGCCTATCCCGAGCGCTGGACGAACGAGTTTCCCCGCCTGCAGCTCGAAGATCTCGGGACGCTCGAGTTCCTGCCGCTCGACAACCTCCGGTTCCCGGCAGTCGACCTCGCGCGCGCTGCCCTCGCCGCGGGCGAAAGCGCGCCGGCAGTGCTGAACGCGGCGAACGAAGTGGCCGTGCACGCATTTCTCGAAGGCGCGATCGGCTATCCCGAGATCGTCGCCACCATCTCGGAAGTCCTGTCGAGCCATCGTGCCGAGGCGCTCGCCGACCTCGATGCGGCGCTCGAATGGGACCGCTGGGGCCGGCAGCGAGCCACCGAGGCGCTTTCCAAGCGGTCGCGGTCGCGATAGTCTCCGGCGCCTCCATGTCGAACCTGCTCTCCAATATTCCGGCCTTCGTCTTCGCTCTCGGGGTCATCATCTTCGTTCACGAAGCCGGCCACCTGCTGGTCGCCAAGGCGTTCGGAATGAAGGTTCTCGCTTTCTCGCTCGGCTTCGGCAAGCGACTCTTCGGCTGGAAGATCGGCGAGACCGACTACAAGGTTTCCCTGGTGCCGCTGGGCGGCTACGTGAAGCTGTCCGGCGAAGAGCCGGGCGAGTCGACCGACGACCCCCGGGACTTCCTCAACCAGCCGCGCTGGCAGCGGATCCTCGTCTACCTCGCGGGTCCGCTGATGAACGGGGTGTTGTCGATTCTGCTCATCGCCGGCCTCTTCATGGTCGGCATCGAGGTCCCCGCGCTGCAGAGCGCCCCGTCGGTGATCGGCACCGTGGAGGCCGGTTCGGCGGGCGCTCTCGCTGGCCTCCTTCCCGGCGACGAGATCGTCGCGATCGATGGCAAGAGCGTGAGCCGGTGGCAGGACGTCGCATTCGCCATTCTCACCGGCATCGGCAAGCCGCTGGCGCTCGACATCGAGCGCGAGGGCGTGCGCAGCACGGTCGGCCTCACGCCGGTGAAGCCGGCCGACTTCGATTTCGGCGATGCTGGTATCTATCCGAAGCTGCTGCCGCGGATCGGCGACATCGTCGCCGGCGGACCGGCCGAAGGAGCCGGATTCCGGCTCCATGACGAGGTGCGCAGCGTCGACGGCCGGCCGCTCGGCAGTCCCGCCGACTTCGTCGAGTACATCGAGCAACATACCGGCAAGTCGGTCGCGGTCGAAGTGCTGCGCGATGGCGTCCTGACGAGTCTCGACGTGGTGCCGGCCGATCAGGGCGGCAAGGGGCGTATCGGTGTGCGGCTCACCGTCGCGCAGAAGTATCCGCCGCTGGCCGCGCTGCGCGAGAGCGTGCGCTTCAACTACGATATCGCCAAGCAGACCCTGGCGGTGATCGGCAAGATCTTCAAGCGCGAGGTGGCGGCGAAGAGCGCCCTCGCCGGTCCGATCGAGATCGCCGCACAGTCCGGTGCCGCGGCGCGCGCCGGCTTCAAATACCTGCTGTACCTGATGGGCGTGCTGAGTCTGTCGATCGGCCTGCTCAACCTCTTCCCGATTCCGGTGCTCGACGGCGGCCAGATCACCATCCTGCTGATCGAAAGTGTCATGCGGCGCGACCTCTCCATGGCCGTCAAGGAGCGCATCGCCCAGGTGGGGCTAGCGCTCGTGGTGATGCTGATGGTCACGGTGCTGTACTTCGATCTGTCGAAGAACCTGCTCGGCAAGTAGGGCCGGACGTAGCACTCGCGCCGCCGGCGAGGCGTCGTCGCCGTGCTCCTGGTGCTTCTCTACCCGGCCTGCCTCTGGTACCGCCGGTTCAAGGCGGCCCACCCGGACTCACTGCTGAGGTACCTGTAGAGCTCGCCGCCCGTCTCACAACTCGAACTGCGACCTGCCCAGCGCGAAGCTGCGCGGCGCCGCGGAAGAAATACGGGCTATTGCAAGCCGCGCAGGATGGCGAGGTCTCGTGCATGGCCAAGCTCGTCGTCGCCGATTGGAGTCTCGAGAATCATCGGCGCGTGGCGCAGGCGCGGCTCGGCGAGCAGGCGGCGAAAAGGCTCGAGACCCAGGCAGCCCTCACCCAGATTGGCGTGGCGGTCCTTGCGCGATCCGCAGGCGCCCACCGAGTCGTTCAGATGGATACAGCCGACGAGGTCGAATCCGACGACCGTGTCGAGCTCGGCGAGAAAGTCGTCCCAGCCGGCTGCGCTGTCGATGGCGTAGCCCGAGGCCAGCGCGTGGCAGGTGTCGAGGCAGATTCCCAGTCGCTCGCGACTCTCCGCTTGCGCCCGGATCGACGCCAGGTGCGCCAGTTTGCTGCCCAGAACCGTCCCTTGCCCGGCGGTAATCTCGAGCAGGATCCGGGTTGGACAGTCTCCGAGCTCGGCTTCGACGGCATCGAGCGAGCGGGCGATCGCTGCGAGGCCAGCCTCCTCGCCCGCTCCCAGATGCGCCCCGGGATGGACCACCAGCGCTGCGACACCGAGCGCCGCGCAACGGCGCAGCTCGTCGGCAAGCGCGGCGCGCGATTTGGCGAGGATCTGCGGATCGGGAGCAGCGAGATTGATCAGGTAGGCCGCATGCGCCACGACGGGCCCGATGGCGCTCGCCGCATGCGCCTCGCGGAAGGCGAGCGCATCCTCCGGAGCGAGCGGCTTGCTCTGCCATTGGCTCGGGCTCTTGACGAAGATCTGCAACGCGTCACAGGCGAGCTCGGTGCCACGGCGCACGCCTTCGGCGACGCCCCCGGCGACCGAGACGTGCGCGCCCAGAGCTGGGAGATGCTGCGCCTTTCGGGTCGGTTTCATGGCCGCACTCTAGCCGCTCTTCCGGCCGGTTCGCGCCCCGGCCGCCTGTTAGACTGCTCCCACGGTGGCTGGGCGTTTCGTGCGGCTCGTACAAAGTTTTCTCTGGGGAGTCGTGCTGCTGGCGGTGTTCGGCGCCTCGGCCTATCTCTCGTTCAATCTTTTCGTCCGCCGCGGCGCGATGACCGTCCCGGAGCTTGCCGGTCTGACTTCGGAGGAGGCCTCGCGGTTGCTTTCGGATCAAGGCCTGCGTTTCCGCGCCGCAGAACCGGCAGGACGCTGGAGCGCGGTGGTCGATGAGGGCCGGGTCATCGAGTCCCGGCCGCGCGCCGGCGGCTACGTCAAGCGCGGCAGCGCCGTCGAGGTGGTGCTTTCCCTGGGGCTGCGCCGGGCCAGCGTGCCGAATCTCGCCGGCAAGGCGGTGAGTGCCGCGCAGGTCACCGTCCAGGCCGAAGGGCTCGAGGTCGGCGACACCCTCATCCTCGCGAACGGCGCCGGCGAGCCCGGAACGATCGTCGGCCAGGACCCGCCGCCCGGTGCGAGCGTCCCGGCCGGAACGCGCATCGACTTGCTGGTCGCCCGGGACGGCACAGCCGATACCTTCGTCATGCCCGACCTGGTCTACCGGCGCTACGAGCCGGTGCGGGGCTTCTTCGAGGGCGGCGGTTTCCGCATGGGGGCGGTCAAATTCGAGCCCTACGAAGGGATATCGGACGGGACGATCCTGCGCCAGAATCCTCTTCCAGGGCACCCGCTCCGCCGGCGGGACGTCATCTCACTCGTCGTCGCCGCCTCCCAGGGAGCTCTTCCGTGATCGAAATCGCCCCGTCGCTGCTCGCCTCCGATCTCGCGGATCTAGCGGGCGCCGCCCGGATCTGTGAGGCCGGCGGTGCCGACGTCCTGCATGTCGACGTCATGGACGGTCACTTCGTGCCCAACCTGTCGATCGGCGTCCCGGTCGTCGCGGCACTGCGTCGGCATACCCGGTTGCCCCTGGACGTGCACCTCATGGTGGCGAATCCCGACCGGCTCCTGGGTGATTTTCTCGCCGCCGGCGCGAACCGCGTCAGCGTGCACTGGGAAGCTGCGACCCACCTCGATCGGCTTCTCGCCCGGATCCGGGAGGGCGGCGCCAAGGCGGGCATCGCCCTCAATCCGGCGACGCCGGTCGAGCTGCTCTCGGATATTCTTCCTGCGGCCGACTTCGTGCTCCTCATGTCGGTCAATCCGGGCTTCGGCGGCCAGGCCTTTCTGCCCTACGTGTTGGAGAAGGCCCGGCGCTTGCATTCAACTATCCAGACGCGCCGCCTCGACCTGTTTCTCGAGATCGACGGAGGCATCGGACCGGGAAATATCCGCTCCGCGGTCGAATCCGGCGTGCGCACGCTCGTGGCCGGCTCGGCGGTTTTCGGCGCCGACGATCCGGTCGCGGCACAACAGCAGCTTCGAAAGCTCGCGGAGGGCAGCGCTTGAAATCCATCTTGATCCGCCGACTCACGGCGCTGGCCATCGTCTCGGTACTCTCGAGCCTGAGCGTCTCCTGCAAGTCGAACATCCAGAACGACCCTGTTCTCCGCCTCTCGGCGGCCGAATCGCTGGCCGAGGGCAAGCGCCTGTTCGCGCTCGAGAAGTACGATCGCGCGCGGCCCTATTTTGCCCATGCCTTCGAGGTCGAGCCCAACTCCAGCTCCGGACGCGAATCCCTGCTGATGGTCGCCGACTGCTACTCGCTCACCGGCAGCAAAGCCGACCTCATCCAGGCGGAAGCCAAGTACCGCGACTTCCAGAACCGCTTCCCGACCAGCGATCGAGCAGCCTACGTGCAGTACCAGATTGCCGCCTCGCTTGCCCGGCGCATCGAACGTGCCGACCGCGACCAGGCCGCAACGGTGAAGGCGCGCGAAGCTCTCGAGGATCTCATCCGCCTCTATCCGACCAGCGAGTACGCCGAAAAGGCCCGGGTGGAGCTCGAAATTGTCGTCAACCGCCTGGCGGAGCACGAGTTCGTCGTCGGGCGGTTTTACCAGCGCTACGGCGTGCCCGGAGCCGCTGCCACGCGGATCGAGGGTCTGCTCAAGAACTATCCGAACTACACCGGCAAGGAAGCCGCGCTCTTCTTCCTCGGCCGCGCCTACGTCGACCTCGCCCGCCCGGAAGACGCCCAGGCGACCTTCGCCCGCTTGCGGGAAGAACATCCCGAGAGCCGTTACCTGCGCAAGATTCCCGGCGAGAGCTGAGCATGCCGAGACGCCTCTTCCGCGCCCTCGCGCTCTGCCTGCCTCTATTGCTCGCAGGCGGCTGCGCCAGCAGCGCCCCCTACTGGAGCCCGGAAGACAGGCGCATCGCCGAGGCGAACGAGCTGCGCGAACGAGCCCTCCGCCTGGAGGCCGCGCTCGCCGCCGCCGAAGAGCGCTCCGCCACTGCGGAGGCCCGCGCCCAGGCGCTCGAACGCGAGATCGCGCAGTTGCGTAGCGCCGCTTCGCCCCCCGAAGCCCTGTCGCCCATGGCCGACGGCGGAGCTCGGGCCACCAGGTCCCAGGAACCTGTGGCGGCGCCGAAACAACGCGCGGAGATCGAACAAAGCGACCTCGACGAACCTGAGCCGACTCCGGATCCTCTTCCGGGCGAACCCACCCTCGGTGCGGGTGCGGGACCCCGAGAACTGTACGAACAGAGTCTGCAGCTGCTCGACCAGCAACGTCTTCTCGAGGCCGAAGAGGGGTTCCGCCGTTTTCTGGCGGAGAATCCAGGCTCCGACCTCGCCGACAACGCACAGTTCTGGCTCGCCGAATCAGCGCTGCGCCAGACGGACGTCGCGAGCGCTTTGGCCGGTTTCCGGGCCGTCGTCGAGAACTACCCGGAGGCGAACAAGGTGCCGGACGCGCTGCTCAAGGTCGGCTATTGCCTGGCTACGCTCGGCGAGCCCGACTCGGCGGCCACGGTCTATCGCGAGCTCCTGTCGCGTTTTCCAGAAAGCACTGCTGCCGAGACCGCGCGTCAGCGCCTGGGCGCCCCCTAGCCGGAATCCGGGGCACTGGGAGTGCCATTTCAGCGCACCGCTAACCTCAAGCGGATGCGTGGGTTCCGTGGAATAAGCACTTGACACTGTGCACACCCGCGAGTACCCTTCGAGGCAAGTTCAAGACGGTAAGCGCCAGATAGAAACGGCTTCTGGAGGTCGAATCATGGCAACCCGCCATCTCAAGGTATTCGCGCTGCTCGGCTGTGCCCTATTCGCTGGCGCCGCCCTGCAGGCGGCGGACACACCGCCGACCACGCTTCACAAGGTGGACGGTCACTGGACGGCCTGGGATCCACCGACCCCGCCCGAAGGCGCCAACGTTCACATCGTCGTACCCGGCGACACCTTCTGGGATCTGGCGAGGACGAACCTCAACAACCCTTATCTCTGGCCCCAGCTCTGGGAGAAGAACCAGTACGTGCGCGACGCACACTGGATCTACCCCGGAGACCCGCTGATTCTCGACCTCCAGGTCGCACCCCCGACCACAGTCGGAGCGACCGGCGACGAAGGCACCGAGGACGTCACGGGCGGTATGGATGACGGCAGCGCAGGCGAGCCGGTGATCGCAGCGGACGCGACAGGCCCCTTTCCCGGCGTCGCTCCGGCTGGCAAAGGCAGCGTTCCGGTGCCGCTCGGAACCCAGGACGACATCTATTGCTCCGGCTACATCGGAGCACCGGACGAGGCCTTCGGCTATTCAGTGATCGGCTCGGAGTACGATGTCCTCTCGCCGCAGCTCAAGAACCCGGTCTACGGCCAGGTGGAGGGGATCTTCGGCACCGTGGACGCAGTCAAGTACAAGCTGACCACCGGCGACATCGTCTACCTCGATGGCGGCCGGGCCGCCGGCCTCTCTCCTGGAATGCTGTTTACCGCGGTGGCGGGCGGCAGGATCGTCCGTCATCCGGTCTCGAACGAAGCGCTCGGCAGGCAGTACAACTACACCGGGCGAGTGCGCGTGCTCTCGGTGCAGGAAGAGTCGGCGATCGCGGAGATCGTGCAGAGCTGCGACGGCATCTCGGTCGGAATGAGGCTCAAGCCGTTCGAGCAGGAGCCGATTCCGCTCGCCCGTCGCGGCCTCGTTCGGCCGACGACCGAACCGGCCACCGTCGAGGAGCTCTCGACTGCGGCGGTGATCGTCTCATCGCCGGTCGAACTCGTCTCCCTGGGTCAGGATCATGTCGTGTTCATCGATCGTGGCGAGGACGACGAGGTTCTGCCTGGCGACATCTTCACGATCTACCGCATGAACCGCCCGGCAGCGCCGCCCGTGGTCCTGGGCGAGCTCGCCGTGCTGTCGGTCCAGGCTCACACGGCGGTCGCGAAGATTCTCGAGTCGCGGTACCCGGTGTACGTGGGCGACCGGCTCGAGCGCAAGTGACCCGGTGCAACCCGTCGCGGCTTCGCTGCGTCGGGTTGCACGCCGGCCCTTTTTGCGATAGATTTCCTCGTCTAGCAGGGTGAATCCGCTGTGAACCGACAAAATTACAACGGCAGACTGAATCAGATCGTCGACGAGCTCGTCAGCCAGGGTTTGACCCTTGAGCAGGCTCGTCAAGAGTTCGAACGGCAGTTCATTACGGCCTCCTTGCGATCCAACGACTGGAACTACTGTCGCTCGGCTCGCAGTTTGGGAGTCCATCGCAACACCCTGCGCAACAAGGTTTCTCACTTGGGCATCAGCGGCATCGAAGGCAAGGGGAAAGCAGCTGCTCCCCGCGTCGGCTTGCGGCGGCAGTTCCCCAAGGTCTGACCCGAAGCACCCGAAAAAAACCCAAACCCACACTCTGAAGTCCGGCAGCTCCCTTGCAGGGAAGCGGCTCATTTGCGACCATTCCCGGCCGCCAACGCCCGTTCCGTACGGAGGCGACTCATGCCCACCGCACCATTCCAACGCCTGACCCGACGCCTGATCTGGAGCGCCAGCGCTTCGATCACGCTGCTTTTCCTGACTTCGACCTCCAGCCTGCCGTCGGTCGTGGCGCCCCCGAGCGGATTCTCGCTCGAGCTCGACCAGATCTTCGCCAAGCGCTCCGGCCTCGACCTCGAGATTCCGCAGGCCGCGCTCGTCCTCGCCTCGAATCCCGTTCCGTTCCGGGCCAGCGCGCGCGGCGAGGTCAAGCTTCTGCCCAACGACCGCTACCTCGAGAGCCTGCCGTTCGCACGCGAGATTCGCGGCGCGGCGCAGCGCTACGGTGTCGATTCGCTGCTGCTCGCTTCGATCGTCGAGGCCGAATCGGGTTTCCGGCCCAACGCGGTTTCGAACAAGGGCGCGCTCGGCCTGATGCAGCTCATGCCGCTGCACTTCGCGGCCGCGGACCCGACGGTCGTGCCCATCGACCCGCTGGATCCGGCGGTGAATCTCAATCTGGGAGCACGCTACCTGCGCGACCTGCGCAAGCGCTACGACGGCGACCTGGAGCTCGCGCTCGCCGCCTATCACGCGGGTCCCGGGACGATCGATCGTTTCGGAGGGGTACCGCCGTACCGCGAAACCCAGGCCTATATCGGCCGGGTGCTCAGGCTCTACAGTGAACGCCAACGAGAAGCCGGTGCCGCGGTGCCGGTGCAGAGGTCAACCAACTCCTCCGCCAGCGGAATTTCACCGCGACCGGGCGAAGCTCAACTCGGCTCCTAGGCCCGCTTCTCGGTCTCGGAGTCGTTGCCGTCGTCGTCCTTGAGCCCCTTCTTGAAGTTGCGAATCGCCTCACCGAACCCCTTGCCCAGCTGGGGGATCTTCGAGGCGCCGAACAACAACACGAGGATGATGAAAATCACCAGCAACTCCGGTACTCCGAGCGATCCCATCGCGGGAACCTCCTCGAGGCCGCGCATGCGACGAAATGTTCGTCGCGCACCGGTCGACTGCTTTCACTTTAGCAGATGGCCGGCCCGGTGAGCTGCGCGCGCCACCAACCGCGGAGGGCGCCGAAGACCGCCTTCGTCTCGGGCAGACTCTCGAGATGTCGCGCAGCCCGCGCCAGCGTCGGCGCGATCAGCGGTACATGACGCGGATTGCCTTGCACCGCGAAGCGCGCGAAGGTTCCGCTCGCCTTGAGAGTCCGTTGCACCACGGCGCGCGAATACTCCTCGGCAACGGTGCCTGTGCGCCATCTGTCGGGCAGCAGCACCTCTTCGAGCGCGCGCTCGGGAAAGAAGCTGTCGTTGAGCAGCGACGCGATGTCGTAGGCCGGCGGCCCCAGTCGCAGGTCCTGAAAATCGATCACAGCGATTCCTTCGTCACGCGGGATGAGGTTGCGCGCCATGAAGTCGCGATGACAAGGCACGAGACGCCCCCCGCCGAGACGCGAACAGAGCTCATCGAGAGCCGCCAGCAACTCCCGGCGCCTCGCGGGGAGAGCGGCGAGACCGCGCGGATCGAGCAAGAACTCGATCGTCGGCTCGAGCTCCCGGCGCAGCAGGGCTTCATCGAGTGCTGGGCTCCCGAGGCGCGCCACTTCTTCGGCGTCCAGGCCGGCGATCCTGCCGGCGCTTTCTACACTTGTGAGAAATCGAGCCACCCTTTGCTGCGGCGGGAGGTCGGCTTGTTCGAACAGCGTCGCGGTGCCAAGGTCCTCGACCAGCATCCAGCCGCGCTCCGAGCTCCACTGACGAATCTCCGGCACGCGCACGCCGGCATCGGCCAGGAGCGATCGCGCACCTACGAACCGCGCCATCGCCGGGCGCAGACTCTCCGGATAGTAGGCCGCGAGAACCTGCATTCCGTCGTCGAGAACGACCCTGAAGTAACGGCGCTGCGAGAGGTCGCCGGCGAGCGCCGCAGGCGTGGCGAATCCGATTCCCAATCCGGCGAGCCAACTCTCGAGATCCGTCGTGATCACAGCGCCCGAAAGTAGCACAAGCATCCGTTTGACAGCGCTTTCGAACGCGCCCGATAATCCAACCCGCCTCGACGAGGATCTGGCACTCAATGGACGAAAGACGCCGCACCTTCATGCGCGATCTGGAGCGCGCCCTGCTCGAGGCCATCTCGGAGTCGGCGGAGGTGCATCGCACGTTGAACCGGATGCATCGAGAAGGCTATACGCTGCAGCTGTTCCTCGATTGCCAACCGACGGGCGATGGAGACTCGTCGGCGCGTCCGGAGCGGCCGCGCAGCGAAGGCCGCCCGCTGGAACCTGCATTCCGGATCAACAGCGACGATCTCACCCTGTTGAGGGCACTCGGAATCGATCCCACGCGCAAGAGCCGTGCCCGAAAGTAGCGGCAACATGATGCTCCCCACTGTCTTGCCCGCTCCCGATCCGCTCGTCGGTCTCGATCGAGCCGCGCTTGCCGAACGCCTGGGTGCGATCGTGACGCGCCCGTTCCAGATCGACCAGATCTACGACGCCATCTATCTGCGCGGCATCACCGACTTCAACGCGATGACCAATCTCTCGCTCGCCCTGCGCCGCGACCTGGCCGCGCGCTTTTCGCTCGGCCTTCCCGCCGTCGCCACCGAGCAGGAGTCCGCCGACGGCACGACGAAGTTCCTGCTTCGCCTGCACGACGGCGCCTCGATCGAAACCGTCGACATTCCCGAGACCACGCGACGGACGCTCTGTATCTCCAGCCAGGCCGGGTGCGGCCTCGCCTGCGCTTTCTGCGTGACCGGCTACTGGGGCGCGGGCAGGAATCTCTCGGCTGGCGAAATCGTCGGTCAGGTGATGCTCGTGCGCAAGCTCCGCGAGCTTCCCGAGAGCCTGAACCTGGTCTTCATGGGCATGGGCGAGCCGCTGCTCAATCTCGACGCGGTGCATGGCGCGCTACGCCTGCTCTCGGAGCGCATCTCCTGGCGCCGGATGACGGTCTCGACGGCCGGGGTCAT
>JBDSRU010000332.1:0-2731 GCA_039929145.1 Thermoanaerobaculia bacterium | reverse complement strand
CGACGAGGCTGCGGCCGGACCGCTCGACGCCCGCGCCCGCGCCATCACCCAGGCGACCGCCGCCAAAAGCTGATCGCGGCTCTTCGGGCCGCGCCGCCTTGCTGCGCCCCGGGCGGGGCACGCTGTCCCGTCCGCGCGAGGAACGTCGGTATAGAGGCAGGAGAACCCCTCATGAACCTGCCCGTCCGTCCAGTCGCCGCCGCCTTCGTGATCCTCCTCAGCCTACCCTTCCTTTCCAGCGTCGCTGTTTGCGCGGCGGAAGGCGATCCAGAGTCGAGCTTCTGGTCGGATGGAAAAGTCTATTTCGCTGGCAGTGGCAGCTATCTCGTGAACGACGTCGTCGTGGCGCCCGACGACCGACTGGTCGTCGTCGGGACCTACGATCCGCCGAGCGGTGGCAGCAGCTGGTTCTGGAAGGCGGTCGGCGACGACACCACTTCGACTGCGGCCACCTGTTTCTTCTTCCCGCCGGGTGGGGCGAGCCAGGGCCGCGCCTACTCCGCTGCCTTTAGCCCGGGGGGCCGGCTGCTCGTCGCGGGCTCGGCCGACTACAGCGGCAGAAGACTGGCGGTCGCGTCCTTCACCTACCCCGATTGCGTCCCCGACGATAACTTCGACGGCGACGGCTACTGGACGCTCGATATTGGCGGAGGCACGGAGGAGGTCACCGCGATCACCGTCAGTCCGTCGACGGGAAAGATCGCGCTGGGCGCCGTTCGGGACAACGGCAGCGCGCGCGTGCAGATCGTCGCCGTGCTGGCTGGCGATGGAGCCCTGGACACCAGCTTCTCGGGCGACGGCTGGCGAGGCCTCGACCCCTCGGGCGTCGAGGTCAGCGACAGTCTCGCCGGGATCGCCTTCGGCACCGGCGGAAGGGTGATCATCGCCGGCACCTCTTTCTACGGCACTGGTGGCGCCAACGGAAACTGGATCGTCGCCCAGCTCACCGCGGCAGGCGCGCTCGACAACGGCTTCTCGAACGACGGCCTGGCCCCGGTCGCTTTCGATCTCGGCGGCGCCGACGACGACCAGCTTTCCGGCCTGGCGCGGGATCCCAACTCGGGCAAACTCCTGCTCACCGGATACGTCCAGACGGATGTCTTCGAGTGGGGTCTCGGGATTGCCCGCTTGCTTCCGAGTGGCGCGCTCGACCCGACGTTCTCCGGCGACGGCAAGGTAGTCCTCTCGCTGGGCAGCATCACGATTACCGGATCGGACGTCGCCGTGGACGGTCTGGGGCGCGTCCTCGTCGCCGGCAACTTCCGTTCCTCCGCGGGAGTCAGCGACTTCTTCGTAATGCGCTATACGGCGGATGGAGAGCTCGACTCGACGTTCGGCTACGGAGGTCTGAGCGTCGTCGCCTTCGACGCCGGACCCGGAGACTCCGACAACGACTACGCCCAGGCGCTGACGATGCAGGGGGGACGAGTGGTCGTGACCGGGCAGATCGAGGTGGATGCGGACTTCCATTATCGTATCGGCCTCACGCGCCTGGACGTCGCGCTCATTTTCGCCGACGGCTACGAAAGTGCCGGCTTCAGTTCCTGGTCGTCCGCCCTGACCGGACAGCAGTAGGGCGGTAGCCCACCCGACCTCGGGGAGCGGAGAAAGACTGGCCCACTCGTTCTGACCCTGGATTCGTGCGCTCTGGCCCCTTGCCGCCCATGGCTACTGGCGACGGCTGGGCCGGTGGCCGGAGCCAGCTGGGCGTAGACTTGGACCCTTGACCCTTCCTGCACCGGACCCGGGCGAAGTCACTCGGCTGCTCGAATCCTGGGCGGCAGGCGATCGCGACGCATTCGAACAGCTCTTTCCGCTCCTCTATCCCCAGCTCAAGCGGATCGCCGATCGGCAGCTCCGCGGCGAGCGGCAGGGGCACACACTCCAGCCGACCGCGCTCGTGCACGAGGCCTTCCTCGAGCTCGCCGGCCAGCGCAGCGCCCAGTTCGCCAACCGCGTGCACTTCCTCTCCGTCGCGGCGTTCGTGATGCGGCGGATCCTCGCCGAGCATGCGCGCGGCAGGAACGCCGCCAAGCGCGGCGGCGTCGTCGTTCCCGTGGTGCTCGACGAGCAGATTCACCAGGTCGCCTCGCCCGATGGGGCCTGGGAGGAGATCGCAGCCGTCGACGCCGCCCTCGACCGCCTCGCCACCTTTGATGCGCGCGCCGCCAAGGTCGTCGTCCTGCGGTATTTCGGCGGCCTTTCGCACGAAGAGACCGCGGAGGCCATGGCGATCTCCATCGCCACCGTCAAGCGCGAGTGGACGGCGGCACGCGCCTGGCTGCGACGGGAGCTCTCGAGCGGATGAACAGCGGGCGGTCGCCGACGGGTGCTAACGTTCGGCCATGAACCGCACGTCGCCTGGCACCTCGTCGATTCTCACGCTTGCAGTTCTGTTCTCGACCCTTCTCGCCCCGGTACTTTTCGCCGGCGGGGCCGCCGTTCCCTTCATCGAGGACGACTATCCGAAAGCGCTCGCGCAGGCTCGTGCCCGGCACCTGCCGATCTTCCTCGAGGCCTGGGCTCCGTGGTGCCACAGCTGCCGCTCGATGCAGGCCTACGTCTATACCGACGCGAAGCTCGCCCCGTTCGCCGATCGCTTCGTCTGGCTGGCGATCGACACCGAGAAGGCGGGCAACGCCGCGACGGTCGCGAAGTTCCCCGTCGGTGCCTGGCCTTCGATGTACGTCATCGATCCGCAGAGCGAAACGATCTCCTTTCGCTGGACCGG
>JBDSRU010000331.1:0-12066 GCA_039929145.1 Thermoanaerobaculia bacterium | reverse complement strand
ACGGGATGCGCCGCGTCAGCCGGCGGCTTCGAGCTCTGCGGCTCCCGGGAGGCGAGTGGGTCGGGCGATGTCACGGCGCTCGTCCAGCTCTCAGGCGCCCGACTGCCGGTTCTCGGTGCGGCGCTGCCAGAGCACCGTCACGCCGAGCACCAAGAGGCTCGCCACCAGGATCGCCGTCGCCATGACGTTGATCTGTGGCGGATAGGCCGCGCGCTGGGCGCCGTAGACGTAGAGCGGGTAAGTGACCCGGCTGCCGGCGTTGAACAGGGTGATGATGAAGTCGTCGAGCGAAAGCGCGAACGAGAGCATCGCCGCCGCAGCGATCCCGGGCGCGATGAGCGGCAGCGTGACCCTCATCACCACGCGAAACGGCCGGGCTCCAAGATCCATCGCAGCGTCCTCCAGGCTCCAGTCGAAGCCGCGGATGCGCGCCTTCACGGTGAGCGCGACGTAACTCACCTGGAACATGATGTGGGCGATGACGATGGTGGCGAAGCCCGAGCGCGTGTCGAGCTGCAGGAACAACGAGAGCAGCGCCGATCCGAGAACCACTTCGGGCGTCGTCAGCGGAAGGACGAGCAGCATGTCGACCGCCGGACTGCCGCGGAAGCGGTAACGGCAAAGGGCGAGCGCGATGAGGGCGCCGAAGACGATGGCGATACTCGTCGAGATCGCCGCGATCTCGAGCGACAACTTCATCGAATCGACCAGCGGCTGATACTTGAAGGGGTCGCGCCAGGCGTCGAGCGAGAACGACTTCCAGACGAAGTTGTAGCGCCCCGCCGGCAAGTTGAAGCTGTAGAGCACGATGACGAAGATCGGGATGAAGAGGTAGAGCAGGACCAGGCCGGCGATGAGGTCGAGGACCCGGCCTCGCCAGCGCGAGAGGAGCGGCGTCGGGCCGGAACCGGCGGACTCCCGTGCCTGGCCGCTCATGCGAGGTCCTCGGTGCCGAGGGCGCGGGCATAGGAAAGGACGCCGGCGATGATCACCAACATCAGGAGGAACGAGATCGACGAAGCGAGCGGGTAGTCGCGGACTTCGAGGAACTGGTTCTGCACCACCGTGCCGATCATCTGCTGGTTGGGACTCCCGAGAAGCTCCGCGTTGATGAAATCACCGGAGGCCGGGATGAAGGTCAGCAGGCTCCCGGCGAAGACTCCCGGCAGCGAGAGCGGCAGGACGATCTTGGCAAAGGTGCGCACGGGACTGCAGTAGAGATCGGCCCCCGCCTCGACCAGGCGGCGGTCGATCTTTTCCAGGCTGACGTAGATCGGCAGGATCATGAACGGCAGGAAATTGTAGGTCAGACCTCCCACCACCGCTGCCATGGTGTTGAGCAGCCGTCCGTCCGGCGGCAGCAGGTGCAGCCACTTGATGACCTCGACCACCGTGCCGTTGTCGCCGAGGATCGTCTTCCAGGCGAGAGTGCGAACCAGGAACGTGGTGAAAAACGGCAGCACCACGAGCCCGAGCAGGAAGTTCTTGAGCCGGCCGGCCCGGAACGCCATGACATAGGCGAGCGGATAGCCGAGCACGAGCGAGATCAGAGTGGCTGCCAGGGCGTAGCCGAAGGAGCGCGCGAAGTGCTCGCCGTAGCCCTGGAAAGCGCGCGCGTAGCCCGTCCACCACGGGGCGTCACCAGGGGCGAGCGAAGTGCGCGCCAGGGTGACGAGCGGCACCAGGAAAAAGAACGCCAGCCAGAGGACACCCGGCGCAATCAGCAGGTAGGGGGCGAAAGGCGAACGCCTTCCGCCCCCGGTGGAAGTGCCTGCCATTTCGTCCTCAGGCGCCGATCGCGTCCTGGAAGACTCGATTGAATTCCTGGTCTTCGGTCTCCGAGAGCGCGCGGAAGACGCTCAAGCGCGCGCGCAGCTCGTCGGAGGGGTTGACCAGTGGGCTCTTGGCGAGGTCGGGAGCGATCCTGGCGAGGGCATCGCCGGCACCCTTGACCGCCGACAGATAGGGCGCGCCGGCGACGATCTGCGCGGAGTGCGCGGGGTCGTAGCACCAGTTGAGCCAGGCGTGGGCGGCATCGAGCCGGTCCGAGGACTTCGGAATCAGCATGTTGTCGGAATAGAGCATCGCCCCTTCCTTGGGGGCGAACCACCGCAGGTCAGGATTGTCGGCGGCGAGGCCCTGGATGTCGCCCGACCAGGCGATCGCCACCGAGATGTTTCCCGCTGCGAGGTCCGCGGCATAGTCGTTGCCAGTGAATGCGCGGACCTGGCCGCCCTCGCGTGCCTTCTTGATCTTGGCGCAGGCCGCCTTGGCGTCCTCGAGCGTCGCCTTGGCCGGGTCCGCGCCGAGGCCAAGCATGACCAGGCCGAGTGTGTCGCGCATCTCGGTCAGCATCGTGACCTGGCCCTTGAACTTGGGATCGAAGATGTCTTCCATCGACGTGAGCTCGCGACCGGTCTTCTTCGGGTTGTAGGCGACACCGGTCATTCCGGACATCCACGGCACGCTGAACTTGCGGCCCGGGTCGAAGCTCACCTCGCGCAGCGAGTCGATGAGGTTCGCCTTGTTGGGAAACCTGGCGTCGTCGAGCGGCGCGCAATAGCCGAGCCCGATCATGCGGGCGACCATCCAGTCGGTCAGGATCACGACGTCGCGGTCGATCGACTGGTTGCGCTTCAGCGGCTCGTCGACCTTGGCGAAGAACTCGTTGTTGTCGTTGACGTCCTCGTTGTACTCGACCGCGATGCCGGTGGCGGCGGTAAAATCCGGCACCGTCTTCTCGTCGATGTAGAACGGCCAGTTCGAGATTCGCAACGGTCCCTTGGCTCCCGCGGGCGCGCCACCGGCGGTCGCCGCGGCCGCCGCTCCTGCGGCGGGGGCCTCGGCCGCCTTCTTGCCGCAGGCCGCGAGCAGGCCTCCGCCGAGCGCCAGACCGCCCGCCGCCCAGGCCGAGCGTCCGAGGAACTGCCGGCGACTCTGCGCCTCCTGCAAGAACCGCTGGAACATCGTGTCCTGCTCCCGCTTCCTGTCCTGTTCGCTCATAGGTTCTCCTTGGTAGTCGAGCTCAATGATGCGCGGTATCGGTCTGCTGCGGAGTCGAAGTCGCGGCAAGCGGAGAGGAGGCCGACTCGGGCAGGAGCCTGCCGGCGTCGGTGTCCCAGCTCACCCAGAAAGCGGCGCCGGGCTCGGGCGTCGAGGCGGCCTGCGAGTGATCGAGATGGCAGACGAGTTCGCTGCCGTCGGCGAGCGTGAAAGCGCATCGGACCTGCGGACCCTGGAACATCGAGCTGACCAGAGTCGCCGGCAGCGCGGCCGCCGAGTCCGGCTCGGCGACCGACAAGCTCAGGCGCTCCGGACGGACGACGAGCGTCGCCAGCGTGCCGACGGCAAATCGCGACGCCCGCGCCGGCACCGGCAGGCGCCGCCCCGCGACCTCGACGGTGAAGACGCCATCCGCCAGCGCGACGATCTTCGCCGGCAGCAGGTTCGCCACGCCGATGAAAGTCGCCACGAAACGGGTTTCGGGTTCGTCGTAGATCGCCTTCGGGGTGCCGAGCTGGTCGACGCGCCCTTCGTGCATGACGGCAATCCGGTCCGACATCGTCAGCGCTTCCTCCTGGTCGTGCGTGACGTAGATGAAGGTGATCCCGAGCTCGCGTTGAATCCGCTTGAGCTCGATCTGCATCGCCTGGCGGAGCTTCAGGTCGAGCGCTCCCAGCGGTTCGTCGAGCAGCAGCGCGCTCGGATAGTTGACCAGCGCCCTGGCGAGCGCCACCCGCTGCTGCTGACCGCCGGAGAGCTGGCCCGGCCGGCGATCGGCCATCGAGGTGAGCCGCACGACTTCGAGCAGCTCGCCGACCCGCTTCGCTACCTCCGCCTTCGCCAGGCCCTGGCTGCGCGGTCCGAAGGCGATGTTGTCGCGCACCGACATGTGCGGGAAGAGCGCGTAGTGCTGGAAGACGGTGTTGACGTTGCGATTGTAGGGAGCCACCCGCGAGACATCCTTGCCCTCGAGCAGGATCCGGCCGCTGGTGGGCTGCTCGAAGCCGGCGATCATCCGGAGAGTCGTCGTCTTGCCGCAGCCGGAAGGGCCGAGCATCGAGAAGAACTCTCCCTTCCCGATCGTGAAATGCGCTTCGTGCACGGCGATGAAGCTGGAAAACCGCTTGCTGACGTGCTCGAGGTCGATGACCGGGTTCATGTCGTGGACGTATCAGCCTTCCTGGCAGCGTGGGCGGCGGCGATCCTTCTCGCGGTCGCATCGAGCGCCCACGCGGGCGCAGTTGACGCTCGGCATCCCGATCGCCAGAATAAACCACCGTCGCCCTGGATGGGTCGCGGTATCGGACCCGCCTGCAAGCTCGCTCAATTGAGATTCCCTGCGAAAGATAGCCCATGACAACGCCGAACCCCACCCCCTCCGCCCAGGACTCCGTCCGGCTGCTCGATCGCGCGCGCGAGATCGCCGGGCAGGAGATGCAGAAACTCCTCGACCGGACTCCGGGCTCCGCCCGGCTCTTCGAGCGCGCGACGCGTATTCTTCCGTTCGGAGTGGCCTCGTCCTTTCAAAAGGGATCTCCCTATCCGGTCTACGTTTCGCACGGCCGCGGCAGCCATGTCTGGGACCAGGACGGCTCCGAGTTCCTCGACTTCCACGGCGGATTCGGCGCCATGGTGGCCGGGCACGCCCATCCGCGGATCGTTCAGGCGATCACCGAAGCGGCCCATCGCGGGACGCATTTCGCGGTCACCACGGAAGAGGCGGTCGAATTCGGCGAGGAGATCTGCGCGCGGTTCGGGCTGGAGATGATCCGTTTCGCGAACTCCGGGACCGAGGCGACGATGGACGCCATCCGGGTGGCCCGCGCGGCCACCGGGCGCGACGTCATCTGCAAGATCGAGGGCTCGTACCACGGCCATCACGACGCCGTGATGTTTTCGGTGGTTCCCAACGCCGACACCATGGGCGGCCGTGAGCGCCCGGCCAAAGCGCCGGTTTCCAGGGGGCTGGTCAAGGACGCCCATCGCTACATCGAGGTCGTGCCGTTCAACGACGCCGCGGCGCTCGAAGCGCTCCTCGACGAGCGCGGGCAGGAGATCGCTTGCCTCATCCTCGAGCCGGCGATGATGAACATCGGCATCGTTCTGCCGCAGCCCGGCTACCTCCAGCGGGTGCGCGAGCTGTGCACGAAGCACGGCGTCGTGCTGATCTACGACGAGATCAAGACCGGATTCACCATCGCCGCAGGCGGCGCAACCGAGCGCTTCGGGGTGCAGCCGGACCTGGTCTGCCTGGCAAAGGCGATCTCGGGCGGTCTGCCCGCCGCCGCCTTCGGCGGGCGCGAGGACCTGATGCGCCTGATCGAGCGCGGTGTCTCGCAAATGGGAACTTACAACGGCAATCCGCTGGTCTCGCATGTGGGGCTGGTGTTGCTGCGCGAGGTGCTGACTCCGGCCGCCTACCTGCGCTTCGCCGAGCTCGGACGGCGACTCACCGCCGGCTGTCAGGCGGCGATCGATCGCACGGGCCTCCCGGCGCACACCGTCGACCTCGGCGCCAAAGGCTGCGTCTCCTATCGTCCGACGCCGATGGCGAGCTATCGCGATTTCCTCGAGACCCAACCCGAGCTCTTCGCGGCCTCCTACCCTTGGCTGCTGAACCGCGGGATCTTCATGACCCCCGGCGACGAGGAGCAATGGACGCTCTCCCTCCAGCACAGCGACGCCGACGTCGACGTCTACATCGAGGTCTTCGCTGCGTTCTGCGACGCGCTCGCCTCGTGAGGCGGAGCCGGTGACGCCGCGCAGCGCAGATAGGTGAGGAGCGCGACCGGCGCGAGCAGCGGCAGGAGGACAATCGTCGCGCGCAGCCACTCGGGTGCGGCGAACTCGACTCCGGCGCTGGCGCTCGCCTGAATCAGTGCCAGCGCGAGCGGCACCCCCCAGCGTTCGGCGAGGGCCTGCGCGGAAGAGGCGCGTCGCGTGGCGCGGAGATCCCGGCGATCCCGCCGATCCCAGTACCGCCGCGCGGCGGCAACCTGCAGCGGCAGCACGAGGAGAAAGCCGTGCGCCCAGGCGACTGGCAGGGCGAGGAGCGCGACGACGGGGGCGGTATGAACGCGATCGAGTTCGTCGATCGGGCGGCGCCGCGCCATCAGGAAGGCGATAGCCAGCACCGCGAGCGTGATGGCCGCCGCGGGCATCTCCATTCCGAAACCGTCCAGAACTCGGCGGAACGACAGATTGCGCGAGGAGAAGATCGGCGGCTCACGCATGCGCGCGAGAAGCGCCGGCAGCTCGCCCGCCCACGGAACGAGTCCGAGCGCGGTGAACGGAATCCACGTCAGTGCCTCGACCCATCGCTGGACCGGGGCGGGACGCTCGATCAGCCGGCGCGCCGTGAGGTAGAGCGCTCCGACGAGCGCGATCGGCTTGAAGGCGAGGCTCGCGCCCACGAGGGCAGCGCCGGCGAGGGGCCTGCCGGCACCGATCCGCCAGCCCGCAAGGGCGAGCGCGGCGGCGACCGGCGTCGTGTTGCCGATCCAGAAGGTGTAGTGGACGATCGGCAGGAAAGCGACGAGAGCCGCGGCGAGGGTGAAGCGCCAGGGCGGAGAGAGGCCGGCGAAGCCGGCGGCGAAGATCGCCAGCCCCGCTACCGCCAGCAGGTTCGCGCCGCGCATGAGGCCGAGAAACAGCCCGGTCCCGCCGAGGTCCAGCGCTCTTGCGCCGAGGGAAGCGAACAGCGGCGGGTAGTTGTATTTCTCCTGCAGATACGGCGATTGGCCAGCCGCAACAAGCTCCGCCGCCTCGACGAAGTCCGGCTCGTCCTGTTGCGGCTCCGGCTGGAGGAGGGCGCCATGGTGCACCAGCGCCGCGACGCCGACCACGCCGGCGAAACCGAGCGCAAAGGTGAGGCGACCGAAACGAAAAGCCGGGGGCGGCAAGCGGGACGACGCTAGCACGCAAGGCCTGCGCTATCGTCCGGAACATGCGAAAGCGCCTGGCACCCTTTCCTTTACCGGAAGCCTTTCTTTTTCTGGCATTCGTGTTCGCCCTCGCGCCGGCTTCGGCGGAGAGCAGCGCGACACCTGACCCTCTCGTCTCGACCTTTTCAATCGTCGCCGTCGACCCGGTGACCGGCGATCTCGGCATCGCCGTCCAGTCGAAGTTTCCGAACGTGCGTGCCGTCGTGCCCTGGGCGCGCGCTGGGGTCGGGGCGGTGGCAACGCAGAGTTTCGCCAAGATCTCGTTCGGCACCGACGGCCTCGACCTGCTGGCGCGCGGCGCCACGGCGGAGGAGGCTTTGACGATCCTGATGCGCGACGATCCGCAACGCGAGCAGCGCCAGGTCGGGATCGTCGATGCGCGCGGCCACGCCGCGACCTGGACCGGCAAGGAGTGCTTCGCCTGGGCGGGCGGGCGCATCGGGCAGGCAGATGCGCCGGCCCGTGCGGTGGGCGTCGGCGCCGGAGTCGGCAGCGTGGTGTCCGGAAAAGGGTTCACCATTCAGGGCAACATCCTGGTCTCGGAGGCGACGGTCGAGGCGATGGCCAAGGCGTTTGAATCCACCGCAGGGGAACTTGCCGACCGCCTGATGGCGGCGCTCGTCGCCGGGGGAAAGGCGGGCGGCGACCAGCGCGGAGAGCAGAGCGCGGCGCTTCTCGTGACACGCAAGGGCGCCGGTTACGACGGTTCCGACAACTTCATCGACATCTCGATCTACGACCACCTCACGCCGATCGCCGAGCTCGAGCGGCTCTACGCGCTCAACCGCCTCTACTTCACGCGCTCCAGGCCGGAGAACATGATCCCGGTGACGGCGGAGATCGCGCGCGAGATCCAGACCATCTGGATGAAGCGCGGATTCGACAAGGGGCCTGCCGACGGCGTCGTGGATGCGCGCTTCCAGAAGCTCCTGGTCGACTACATGGGCTGGGAAAACTACGATATCCGGGTCGAGAACGTGCAGCGTATCGACCTCGCGAAAGGCGAACCGCTCCAGATCGACCGCGAAGTCCTGGCCGACATTCGCGAAGTCTTCCGTACCGGGCGGTGGAAGCCGAGCCTCCACCGTTAGAAATCGGCCGCCCGCTCGTCCCGGGCTGTTGCGCCGGGCTGTCGATCGTCGATTCGTCGCCGTCGAGCCCGGCCGCCTGTGCTTCGGGAATGCGGCCGGTGCCTGGAGCTCGGAGGTCCCCCTGGCGCTCTTCTCACTGCAGGGCAGCGGCAAGGGCAAAGAACGGCTGACTCTCCTGCGGGCGCGCCCCGACTGAGCGGCGCTCAGGGAACCGCGAGCGACCAGGCCGAGGTGTCGTTGCTTTCGAAGCCGTCGACGAAGAGCTCTGGCAGCCTGCAGTTCGAGCACACCAAGGCGAAGTCCTGGTCGGTGGGAAAGCCGTTGTACGGCACGCCGTCGCCGGCGATCAGGCTGCCGGTGATCGCCACCGTCACCAGGCCTGAGACGGGCGTCGCGAGGTAGACGTTCTCCAGGTTATTGAGACTGTCGGCGATGCCGCCGGGGATCGAAGCGCCAGCGCTGAAGACGTTGCCGAGGTAGGTCTGGGAGCTGTCGATGACCCGCAGGTCGAGATTGTTGACCAGCGCCGGATTCGCACCGGCCGCGCCGGGAGCGTCGGACCAGGCGAGGGTAACGCGCAGCGGTTGAGCGGGGTCGTCGACGACGAAGTGGCGTGTCGTCTGCTGTCCGGTGCCGGTCAGCACGAGCGCCTGATCGAAATAGACCGCGGCCACCGCCGGCTGGATCACGCGGGTGATATCGACCCGGCCCCACCCCTCATTGTTGTTCGGAATGTCGGCGGTACCCATGTCGACGGCGCCGTTGACCAGCAGCGCCTTCGCCATGGCCATGCTCGGATCGGCGCCGGCGTGGGTGGTTCGCCACCACTGGGCGGCGAGGACGACGGCGCCCGCGGCGTGCGGGCTCGCCATGCTGGTGCCGGAACAGAAGGCGTAGCGATCGCTGGTGTCGGCGATGGCGATCGCGCAGGAGCCGCCGGAATCGTTGCGCGTCGAGGCGATCGAGGTGCCGGGAGCGGCGATGGTCGGAAGCGTCCGGCCGTCGATCGCCGGCCCGCGGCTGCTGCCACCGGCGATCGCGTCGAGGTTGCCGGCGCGCGCGTTCAGGCTGTTCGCGACGGTGACGATGTTCTTGGCCTCTTTCGGTTCGGTGATGGTCGAAGGCAACGAGCCGGAGTTGCCGGCGGAGAAGACCTGCAGGAACGGCTCGGCAAAGGAAGCCGTCTCGAGATTGCCGTCGCGCACCAGCGTGTCTTCCATCCGGCAATCCGCGGTGTAGCCATGGCCGAAACCGGCGGTCGTCGCCCAGGAGTTGTTGGAGCCGATGGCGCCTCCGGCGAGCGCCTCCCGGGTCATGTCGGCGAGCGTGACGGAATCGGCAAAGATATTGATCGCGAACAGGCTCGTCTCCGGAGCCATGCCCAGACCGTAAGCGAAACCGCTGCCGTCGCTGAAACCGGCCGTGCCGTCGCCGGCCACGATGCCGGCCACGTGCGTACCGTGGCCGCCGCCAGGGCAGTCGCTCCCCGGCTGGCCGGCGATGACGCAGCTCGCATCTGGCGGACTGAAGCCGCCGACGATGTGCGAGGCGAGATCGGGATGATCCCAGTCGACCCCGGTGTCGGAGATCGCCCAGACGATCCCGGTGCCGTCGACGCCCAGGTTGGCAAGGTGCGCCGGATAGCCGGTGACCGGGACGCCGGCGGAATGATTGCCGGCGACGATCTGGTCGGACATCTCGTCTTCGAGAAGCGGTCGCGGGCTGCGGTAGCCGAGCCAGATCACGTTCGGATCGCGCGCCAGGGAAGGAATCGTCGAGGCGTCTGCGGCGAGCTCGACGGTCTGGAAGGCGCCATCGGCGGAGGCTTTGGAGACGCGGACAGGCAGCCCGCCGATCGCGGTCAGGCGGTCGACGACGTCGTCCCGAGTTGCATCCACGTAGACGAAAGCCACCAGGTTGTCGATCCTGCCGGAACGGCCGGCGAGCGCGCTGCCGAGCTTGTAGGCCGGATGAAATCCTCCTGCCCAGCGGACGAAGGAGAGTTCGCGGGCTCGCGCCGCCGCCGCGCTGTCGCACCAGACGAGGTAACTGTTGTGCGGGTAGTACTGCAGCACCCGCAGGCCCGCGCCTTCGAGCTCCCGGTACCAGTCGGCCCGCGGCGGACCGACGAGCTGCACCAGGCGCAACCCGGCGTCGCCTGCGCTCGCCCGATCGGCGGAGTCGAGCGGCGGTTCGCCGTCGCGCCGAGGGTCAAAGGAGTACCCGGGGACGCGGACCTCGCCCGCGTCCGGAACCAGCAGGTCGGAACGGCCGGAGGCCGCAAGACGAGCCGCCTCGTCATCGGCGACGATGACCCAGCGGAAGGCTCCGTAGTCGATCACCCGAGTCGGGTGGAGCACGAGCGCGGTGAGATCGGCCTCCACCGGCAGGCGAAGAAAGGCTTCGGCATGCGAAGACTCCGCTGCGAGAAGCAGCAGGGTTCCAGCAGAGAGGGCAGCAAGTCGGCGCGTCATCCGGTCACCTGGGAGTGGATCCAGCCCGAACAGTCTAGCTCGTGGCGCTGATGGGCTCCGGCGCGCTGATAATCTGCTTTTCGAACCGGAAGTCACCCCTGCAGCCGAGGAGGTTCTCGATGTCGTCAGGCCAGACCGCGCGGTGGGCGAGTTGAAGCGACTGTCGAAGCGTGCCGTCCGACCGGGGCTGCCCGCGCTGCTCTTTTCCGTCGCGCTGCAGCTGATGGGCGGGCCCCAGCCGCAGGAGCTCCGCGCTCAGACCGCCGCTCCTGCCGCGCTGGCGACTGCCGGGGTGCGCACGCTCTATCTCGTCCGCCACGGCGCTTACGACATCGAAGATCCGCGCGACGAGGCCGTGGGCCGCGGGCTGCTGCCGCTCGGCGTGGCCCAGGCGCGCCTCGTCGGCGACCGCTTGCGCGGGCTGCCGTTCACCTTCGATGCGATCTTTGCCAGCCCTCTGACGCGGGCGCGCGAAACCGCGGAAGGGATCGCCGTCGAGCTCCGCGGCGTCGGGCCCTCCGCGCCCGCGATCGCCATCGATCCCGATCTCGCCGAGTGCACGCCGCCGACCCGGCGGGCCGACATCATGGCGCAGGAGAAGCTGGAGGACCTGGCCGCCTGCAGCGCCCAGCTCGAGCGCCTGGCAGCTCGCCTCTTCGCACCTCCCGCCGCCGGGAGCGTCGATCGACGGGAGCTCGTCGTGGCGCACGGCAACGTCATCCGCTGGCTGGTGACGCGAGCGCTGGCGGTCGACCCGGCGGCCTGGCTCGGGATGTCGATCGGCCACGCCAGCATCACCGTCCTCGCGATCGATGGCAAGGGCGTGGTGCGGGTCATCGCGGTGGGCGACGTCGGCCATCTTTCGCCGGGGTTGCAAACCGGGTCGTTCGGCGATCGCGAGTCCTGGGATCTCGCGGTGCCGACCCGGGCCCCGAAACCGACCGATCCCGCCCCTCCGACCTTGCCGGCCGCGCCGCTGGTCCCGGTGCCGCTAACGGCGACGCCGGGCCCGCCGATCGTGCTGATGATCTCGTTCGACGGTTTCCGTTGGGACTATCCCGAGCTCCACGGCGCACCGACGTTGCTGGAGCTGGCGCGGGAAGGCGTGCGCGCCGAGTCGCTAGTGCCGAGCTTTCCTTCCAAGACCTATCCCAACCACTACACGCTGGTGACCGGGCTGCGACCGGAGCACCACGGCATCGTCGCCAACAGCATGTGGGACCCTGAATGGAAGGCGACCTTCTCGCTCGCCGATCGCTCGACGGTGGAGGACGGCCGCTGGTGGGAAGGCGAGCCGATCTGGGTCGGCGCCGAACGCCGCGGGCTGGTTACCGCGTCGTCCTTCTGGCCGGGCTCCGAGTCGGCGGTGGGCGGAGTCCGGCCGACCTACTGGAAGCGCTTCGACAGCACGGTCTCCGACGAGGCCCGGGTCGATGAGGTCCTGGGCTGGCTCGATCTCGCGCCGGAGAAGCGTCCGCGGCTGATCACGCTCTACTTCGACGAACCGGACCGCAGCGGGCATGCGTTCGGGCCGGCGTCGCGCGAAGCGCAGGC
>JBDSRU010000330.1:0-4677 GCA_039929145.1 Thermoanaerobaculia bacterium | reverse complement strand
GAGGAGCTCACAGTCGAAACCCTCGCCGGTGCCATCGCGATCGATGCTGGTAAGCAGCAACTCGCCGGCGCCGCAGTCGATTCCCTCTTCGATCCACGACAGGACATCTCGGCCGGTCGCCCTTCGTCCACCCTGCACGACCACTTCCCAGCCGCCGCCTTCGCCCGCTCTACGCCGACGGGCATCGACCGAAAGGACGACGCACTGGCGGCCATAACGTTCCGCGAGCTCGGTGAGGAGCTCCGGACGCTCGAACGCCGCCGAGTTGAGCGCCACCTTGTCCGCGCCGGCGGCGAGCAGGGCACGCGCGTCGTTCAGGGAGCGCACGCCGCCGCCGACCGTGAGCGGCACGAAGACGCTCTCGGCGACACGCTCGATCCATTCGAGCGCCGGACCCCGCCGTTCGTGCGAGGCGGCGATGTCGAGGAAGACGATCTCGTCCGCGCCCAGCGCACCGTCGGCGCAGTAGCGCTTCGCCGCCTCGGCAGGCGAGCCGAAGCCGGCGAGCTCTTCGAATCGCACCCCCTTCACCACCTGGCCGTCCGCGACGTCGAGGCAAGGAATGATCCGGCAGGCGAGTGCGGTCGCTCCGCCGGCTCCACTGGCTCGGACGTTCGGCTGCGTCGCGCCGCTCACGCCCGTACCTCCACGCGCGAGAGGTGGTTCGCCTCGATGGCCGCTTTCAGGTCGATCCTGCCTTCGTACCAGGCCCGGCCGATGATGACTCCGGAGATTCCCGGTCGCGCCGCTGCCGCGGCTACGTCCGCGACGGTCGCTACTCCCCCCGAGACGATCGCTCCCACTCCGAGCGCGCGAGCGCAGCTTTCGGCGAGCCCGAAATTCGCTCCACTCAACATGCCGTCGCGGGAAATATCGGTGACCAAGGTCTCGGAAAAAAGCTCGGTAAAGGGAAAGAGCCGGCGCAGCAGCTCCTCGGGAAGCGCAGCCGCGGCTTCACTCCAACCGCTGGCGCGCAGGCTGCCATGGGCGAACTCCAGTGCGGGAATCAGGCGGCCAGGGTGGGCGGCGGCGCACTCGCCGAAGCGTTCGGGCTCGCGTACCGCCATCGATCCGACGACGACGCGGTCGAAGCCGCTGTCGAGAGCGGCGCGCAGCAGGTCAGCACTGCGCAAGCCTCCCCCTAGCTGAATCTTTTCGCCTTTCACTGCTCGCAGAAGTCCGTGCAGAACTTCGGTCTGTCGCGGCTCACCGAACGCGGCGTCCAGATCGACAATGTGGACCCGCTCGGCGCCGGCTTCCTGGAACTGCCGCAGGATCGCCAGCGGATCGTCCGAGTAGACCGTGACGTCGGCATCTCTTCCCTGCGCGAGACGCACGACTTTGCCTCGGCGCAGGTCGATCGAGGGGATCAGTTGCACGCGGGGCTCCCACCGGAGACGGTCAGGAAATTGCGCAGCAGGCGCAGCCCGGCGTCGCCGCTCTTCTCGGGGTGGAACTGGGTGCCGCAGACACGTCCGTTCGCCGACACCGCGGCGAAGCGACGGCCGTGCAGGGCGGTCGCGACCGTCTCGCCGGACTCGCCCGTCACGTCGAGGGCGCCGGCATCGGGCGCGAAGCTGTGCACGAAGTAGACGAAACTGGCGCTCTCGAGCCCGTCGAGAAGGGCATGCGGCGCCAGCACCTCCAGGCGGTTCCAGCCGATGTGCGGCAGGGTGACCTCCGCAGGCAGCTCGGTCACCCGCCCGGCGAGCAGACCGAGGCCGTCGGTCGAGCCGAACTCGTCGCTGCCTTCGAACAGCAACTGGTAGCCGACGCAGATGCCGAGCAGATGCGCGCCATCGGCGAGCGCGTCGCGCAGCGCCGCTTCGAGGTCGCCACGCAGTCGCTCGCGCGGCGGCCGGAAGGCACCGACGCCGGGAAGCACGAGGCAGCGGGCAGCGCGCACCGCTGCCGGATCCGAGGTCACCTCCGTTCGGCCGCCGGCCGCCGCAAGCGCCCGCACCACGTTGCCGAGGTTGCCGACCCCGAGATCGACGATGGTGGTCGTCTGAGTCATCCGACCAGCGTCCCCTTGGTGCTCGGAACCTCGTTCGCGCCGCCCCCACCGGCGCGCAACGCCACCGCCTGACGGAGCGCTACCGCGACCGCCTTGAAGCAGGCTTCGGCGACATGGTGCGGGTTGCGCCCGGCAAGCACCGTCAAGTGGAGCGTGAGGCGCGCGCGATCGGCGAGCGCCTGGAAGAAGTCGGCCACGAGGGTCAGTGGAAAGTCGCGTGTCACCCAGGCCTGTTCGAGCTCGGGTGGCAGGCTCCAGGCGAACGACCCGCGCCCGGAAAGGTCCACGACGGCGCGCGCCAGCGCCTCGTCGAGCGGCACATAGGCATGCGCGAAGCGCATCACCCCCCGGCGCTCGCCGAGCGCCGCAGCAAGGGCCTCACCGAACACCAGCCCGATGTCCTCCACCGTGTGGTGCAAATCGATCGCAACATCGCCCTGCGCCGCGACGTGCAAGCCGAATCCGGCATGGGTCGAGAACGCTTCCAGCATGTGCCCGAGGAAGCCGTCCGGAACAGAGATCGAACTCGGACCAGAATCGAGATCCAGAGCGATCTCGATATTCGTCTCCTTCGTCTGGCGCTTCAGGGTCGCGCGTCTCATCGCTGCTCCCGTAGGGAAAGGCTTCCAGTAAGTGAAAAAACCTCGGCGAGCGCTCGCTCGACTTCTCGAAGCGCTTGCCCGGTTCCGACGGAGAATCGCAAACAGCCTTCCAGACCCGGCCCGCCAGAAACGTCCCGCACTCGAATCCCGCGTTCCGCCAGCAGCCCCTTTACCAGCAAGCTTTTTTCCTTTCCGTTGCGGACCAGCAGAAAGTTGGCCTCGGAAGCGAAGACTTCGTCCTGGCTGGCGGCAAGGAGAACGCGCCACTGTTCGCGGCGCGCGAGAAGAAGTTGCACGCGCCGACCGACGAGTGGGGAGTTCTCGAGCGCCAGCTCGCCGGCGATCGCGGCGGCCTGGCCGAGGTTGTAGGGCAGCTTCACCTTCAGGATCTCTGCCGTGAGCTCCGGTGCGGCGAGGAGGTAGCCGAGCCGGAGCCCGGCGAGCGACCAGGCCTTGGAGAACGTACGGAAGAGCACCAGGTTCTCGTGCCGCGCGAGAAGCGGCCGATAGTCGTGGCGACAGAACTCGCCGTAGGCGTTATCGACCAGCAGGGGCGCATTCGCGGCCGCGAGCTTCGCCGCCCAACGCTCGATCGTCTCCGGCGCGATCGCTTCGCCGGTCGGATTGTTCGGCGAGGCGACGAGCACCGGCCGGCTTGGGTCGAGATCGATCTCGCGTTCGAGCTCTTCGATCGGCAACGCCAGGTCGGAGCGCGGTCCCACCGCGCGGTAGCGCGCCCCCGATTGCAGCGCGAAGACCGGATACAGGCTGAAGCTCGGCGCGAGGCCGAGAATCTCGCGCCCGGGCCCGCCGACCGCCGCGAGCGTCGCCGCGAGCAGCTCGTTCGAACCGTTGCCGACCAGCACGGCCTCAGGCGCAACCCCGTGCGACGCGGCGAGGCGTTGGCGCAGACGTTCGGCGTGGAAGTCGGGATAACGCGCCCAGTCGCGCGCCACCAGCCGCCGCGCGACCTCCTCCTTGATCCTCCGCGGCAGCTCCCAGGGCACCTCGTTCTGGTCGAGCTTGAAACGGCAGGGCGAGAGGTCGAGGCTATAGGCGCGGAGCTGGCGCACTTCGGCGCGCACGAAACGGCTCATGCGACGCCCCTGCAATCTGCGGCGGCGGCGTGCGCCGGCAGACCTTCGGCGCGGGCAAGCGCCGCCGCGGCGCTGGCGAGGCCGGCCGCCGTGGCCGCGTCGCGTACTTCGACGCGATGACTCCGCCGCCTGAAGCTCTCCACCGAAAGTCCGGAGGCGAATCTCGCCGTACCGCAGGTCGGCAGGACATGGCTCGGTCCGGCGACGTAGTCGCCGAAGACTTCCGGCGTTCGCGCACCGACGAAGACTGCGCCCGCCATGTCGAATCGCGGCGCCGCGGCTTCGACCTCCGCGCCAACCAGCTGCAGATGCTCGGGGGCGAGCTCGCCGGCGAGCCGGATGGCCGCCTCGAGGTCGGCGACCACCAGCGCACCGCCGCAGGCGCGCAAGGACGCGCGCGCGGTCTCAGCCGTCGCGAGCCGCGGCAGCTGGCGAGCGACCGCCGCCGCGACGCGCGTCGCCAGCGCGCGAGAAGTCGTCACCAGGAGGGCCGCGGCGCGCGGATCGTGTTCGGCCTGTGCCAGAAGGTCGGCGGCGATCCACTCCGGATCGGCCTCTTCGCCGGCGACAATGACGACCTCACTGGGCCCCATCAGACCGTCGATCGCCACCGCCCCGGCGACCTCGCGCTTGGCGGCCGTCACCCAGGCGTTCCCCGGGCCGGCGATGATGTCGACCCGCCGCACGGACTCGGTGCCGTAGGCGAACGCGGCGATGGCGTGCGCTCCACCGACGCCCCAGATCTCCTCGATGCCCAGCAGCGCCAGGGTGAATCGCAAGAGCGGTTGCTCGAGGTAGGTGCGCGCGGGAGTGGCGATCGCGAGCGCGGCGACGCCGGCCACGCGCGCCGGGACGACCGTCATGATTGCGGTCGAAGGGTAGCTCGCCCGCCCGCCCGGAACGTAGAGGCCGGCCCGCACCAACGGTTGCACGACCTCCATGAGCGTCACGCCGTCACGCT
>JBDSRU010000329.1:0-4371 GCA_039929145.1 Thermoanaerobaculia bacterium | reverse complement strand
TGCTGCTCACTCTCGCGTTTTCGTCCGCCGCGTTGCGCGCGAGCGAAAACGTGTTGACGAATCCCGACTTCGACATCCCGCAGCTGGAGGCCGGCTGGTCGATCTACTACGGCTCGCTCCTCGACTGGACTCCAGAGGACGGAAACGCCTGTGCCGGCTCGGGCGCCGGGCGCATCGCCAGCTCGACGACCGACATCGGTACGCAGTGGGCGCAGCTGGGGCAGTGCCAGGCGGTCGATACTTCCTGGACCGCCGGCTACCACGCCGCCTTCTCGTACTTCAGCTACGAGACCCTCGGCCTGGCCTTCGCCACTTTCTTCTACTACACGGATTCCGCCTGCGGCCTCGGCGGCGGCTCCTACCTCGGACTCGACTCCTCCCCCGGCTCGATCGCCCCTGGCTGGCGCCGAGCGGAGATCTCCGTCATGGACCTCCCGCCGCACACCCAGAGCGTCCTGGTGAGCGTCGGCGCCGAGGCCTATCAGGAGACGCGGATGGAGCTCTCGGTCGACCGCGCCTATTTCGGCCCGCGACCGGTGATTTTCAGCGACGGATTCGAACCCGTCGCGAGCTTCTGCCGCTGGTCGGCGGCCGCGCCTTGAGAGCGCTCCCCGCCAGGGGCCGCTAGACGGAGGGCACCTCGTGCAGCGCCTCGAGGAGGTGCTCCGCGCCACAGACCGTGACGCCGCGAGCCGGCTCGACGGCGACTGTTGTAAAGACGCCGTCGTCGACGACGCTCGCGAAGCGGCGGCCACGCCGTCCGAGGCCGCTCGACGAGAAGTCGGCTTCGATACCCAGGGCGCGCGCGAGGTCGCCATCGGCATCGCTCAACATCTCCACCTTTCCGGCGGCGCCGGAAGCTTCGCCCCAGGCCGCCATCACGTATGGGTCGTTGACCGAGACGCAGGCGATGGCATCGATCCCCGAGGCGAGAAGCTCCTCCGACTTCGCGACGTAGCCTGGCAGATGCACCTGCGAGCAGGTCGGAGTGAAGGCGCCAGGGACGCCGAAGAGCAGCACCTTGCGGCCGGCGAAATAGTTCCCGGTCGCAATCGCCACGACCTGAAACTCGCGCACCGTCCGCAGCGTCAACTCAGGCATCCTGTCGCCGACTTCGATCATGGCCACTCCTGTGCCATCCCCGCCGCGCCGAGAGTCGACCGCGACCTCACGCGATCGGAATCCGTTGAATATTCGCCGCGAGCCAGGCGTCGAAATTCTGCAGGCCGGGATGGAGCGAACGCGAGACTTCAACGCTGCGGTTGGCGACGAAATCGGCCGAGAACAGCGACTGGACCTGGAACATGTTGCTCATGTCGTCGGCGCCCGGGAATCCGAGATTGCGAAAGACCTCGAACGGGAGATCGGTGAAGGAGACCGGCTCTCCAAGGTGCCGGCCTATCGCTGCCGCCATCTCGCCGCCGGTCAGGACCTCGCCACAGATTCCGAAGCGCTGCCCCGCCGCGTCCGGCCCTTTGCGGAAGACGCCGTGGGCACAGGCGCCGATATCCGCCGCCGCGATGCCCGGAAGGGGGGCGCCGCCGGCCGCCCAGGCGATCCCGAGCTTGCCGTCTTCGCCGCGTCGAGGACCCATGCCGAAGTGGATGAAGTTGTCCCAGTAGAACGACGTCACGAGGTACGAAGTCGGCGCACCCTCAGCGGCGAAGAGTGCGTCGGCCTCGCCCTTGGCATCGAAGTGCGCCACCTTGTACTTGCCGTGCAGGTTCGGAACGCGCGGATCGGAGAGCGGAATCCACTTGCGGGTGTCCTCGAGCGTCGACCAGACGACGTGAGCGTTTCCCGCCGCGCGGGTCGCCCGCGCCATCGCTTCTGCCTGGGCGAGCTCGCGCTCGGCGGAGAAGTGCTCCCAGAAGTTGGTCACGACGAAGACGCCGTGAGCACCGGCGAAAGCGGTGCTGAGCGTCTCCGGACGGTCGGCGTCGCCAGCCACCACCTCGGCGCCGGCCGAGGCCAACGCCCTTGCTTTGTCCGAGTCGGGCTTGCGGGTGATCGCCCGCACGCGGAACTCGCTCTCCTTGTCGGCCAGGATCGACCGCACCAGGCCACCACCCTGCGCGCCGGTGGCTCCGACGACGGCGAGTATCTTCTTGTCTGCCATTTTCAGGTCTCCTTGCTGGGCTCTGCGCAACCCGTGCGCGTGTGGAGGAACGAACGGATTCTAGGCCGGGCCGCGCCGACCGGAAAGCTCCTCACCTGCCGCTACCTCCAGCCTCTCTCCGGTCTTCAATCTCACCGGATAGCTCCGGATCTCCGCCAGACGCACTCGACTCTCCTCCCGGAGAGGGAGAGCGCACGCACCTTTCCCTGATCCCGCGAGGCAGGACGGCTTCCGCCCGAACTCTGCGGCCTCCTTCGACGTAGGTAGAGCCATGACTCTCCTGCGACCTCTCCTGCGACCCCTCCTGGGCCTCTGCCTCCTGTTCGTGCCGACTAGGTCGCCAGCGCAGCCGGCTCCCACCATGCTGCAGCAGCTCGCCGAAGCGATCGGCCCCGCCGCAGCGCGACAGGCGATCGCCGGCCTCGCGGCGCGCGCCGAGGCGACCGGGCCGCGCGGCCCGTTCGTGAGCGAGATGCTCTCGCTCGCGGACGGCACCGCCCGCTTCCGCCTCACCAAGGACGGGGACACGACCGAGAGGCTCGCCACCGGCGGCAAGATCTGGCAGCGCTCGCACGCTGCAGGCTCCGCCGCGGTGGGGGCGGCGGAACCGGCGGAGGCGGCGATGATCGGTTTCGTCCGCGGCCACGAGATCCACCGCATGCTGCTCGACATCGAGCGGCGCTTTCGCGCCGATTCCCGCGCGACGGCCACCGGCTGTGTCGCGCTCCTCGGACCCGACGACCTCCCGGCAACCATGTGCGTCGCCATGGGTTCCGCGCTGCCGGCGACGATCGAGCTCGGCTTGCCGGCGGCAATGGGCGGTGGCAGCACGACGATCGAGCTCGCGGACTGGCGGCGCCTTCACGGCGTCTGGCTCCCCTACGCGGTGAACTTCCTTCACGCCGGGGAGCGGCACACCTATCGCTACACCGCTGTGCTGCCCTTTCGCCTCGCCCCCGGAGCGGTACTGCCGGCTGCGCCCGGGGAGCTCCTCGCCCGCCTCGACGACCTCGAAGCGCTCGCCGCCGCGCACGAGCGAGGGCTCGAAGCGCATCGCCGGAGCGACCTCCGGATGCTTCTCGACGGCGCATCCGAGCGCAGCGTTGAATCCGGGCGCGGAGTTCTGCGCGAGACCGGCCGCGACGACCTCGCCGCCCGCCTGGGTCCCTACCTCGCGGGGATCCGTTTCTCGCGCTACGAGGATGTCGCGCTTCCGATCGTCGCGGTCTCGGCCGACGGCACTCTCGGCTGGCTCGCCTGCCAGATCGAGGCCGCCGGGACAACCCGCGTCGCGGAGGAGTCGAAACAGGGACCCGAAGCGATCGCCTACGGCTTCAGCTGGGTCGAGCTCTATGCCATGCAGGGCGGACGCTGGCAGGCGATCGGCAACGCTTCGAGCGCGCGACCCTGACAGAATGGCCGCGATGCGCCGCAGGCGCTGGAGGAGAGACCGATGTCGCGGCATCGCGCTTTTGTTCAGGAGTTCTATCCCGAGGACCACGCCCATTGCTATGGCTGTGGCCGCCTCAACCCGTATGGAATTCGGCTCGAGAGCGCCTGGGAAGGAGATGAAGTCGTCGCCCGCTACACGCCGCGACCCGAACAGGTCGCGATGCCCGGCTTCGTCTATGGCGGGCTGATCGCCGCCCTCATCGACTGTCACGCCATGGCCACGGCTTCGGCGCATGTGGAACGTCTCGCCGGGCGAGAGATCGGTGAGGCGGAAGCGCCGAGCTACGTCACCGCGGCGCTGCATGTCGACTACCTCGCGCCCACCCCGCACGGCCCAGAGCTCGTGTTGCGCGCCCGGGTGCGCGAATCCGGGCGACGCAAGCAGGTCGTCGAAGTCCGCCTGGAAGTGGCAGGCCAGGAAACGGCGCGCGGCGACGTCATCGCCGTCCCGATTCCCGAAGCGATGAGCGGCACCGCCCCCCGACGTCCAGGCTGAAGTTCGCCCCGTTGCCGTCGACTCCAGTGACCTATTCGAACTTGAGCTCGTGCGCGAACCCGTCGGCGTAGGGATCGACGATGACGCTGGACTCGGACCTGCCGCTGGACCGTCCCTTTTCCGGGTGAGCTACGCCGTTGGCGTGAGGATGCGAGCCTTCGAGGGGCTGCCTCGGGTGACAACTACCTGAAACCGGAGGGCCGGACATCGACGAGCCCGGCGCCTGAAGATGGGCGCGGTCGCCGGCCCCCGAAAGGTTTGGACCCGACGGTGAAACTTGACCCTGCCGTGACGCGTTGTATCT